>JADMIN010000685.1 GCA_015478575.1 Ktedonobacterales bacterium
CTTCAACGCCGCGACGATGCCGCTGACCTTCTTCATGGACGCCGATGCCCAGTTCGACATCCGCGACCTCGCGCTGCTGCTGCCACTGCGCGAGCAGGGGTACCGCGCTGTGCTGGGGTATCGCAAGCAGCGCAACGACGCGCCGGTCCGCAAGCTGAACGCCTGGGGCTGGAACCTGCTGGTCTCGCTGCTCTTTGGGCTGCGCGTGCGCGACGTGGATTGCGCCTTCAAGCTCTACGATACGGCGCTGGTCCGCGTCTGCGACGTGCGCTCCAAGGGGGCGATGGTCAACACCGAGATGCTGGTCAAGCTCTCGAAGCTGGGGGTGCCCTTCACGCAGGTGCCGGTGCGCCACTACCCGCGCGTCCACGGCAGCGCGACCGGCGCCAACCTGCGGGTGATCGTGCACGCCTTCCGTGAGCTGCTGCGGCTGTACGCCAAGCTGCGCTCATGGAACGCCGACGTGCCGCCCGAGGAGTGAGCCGACCGGCGGGCGCGCCCCACCCGCTGCCGGCGCGTTCGCGGGGTGGGTCACTCCTGCCCCAGCGTGTACCGCTCGACGACCCGCAACTGCGCGGCGCGCAGCTTCGCCAGCAGGAGCGGCTCCCGCTTCACGGCGTCCATGAATTCGACATCAAAGAGCGCCGGGTCGTCGCCCGCGCGGTGGATCACCATCCCGCGCTCGCCCTTGCGCAGCATCTCTGGGCCAGTCCCCGCTTTCACGTGCCAGGATGGGTCTACGGGCACGTCCTCCGCCAGCTCGACGACATCCATTTCCTCGGGGTCCATACGCCTTGCGCTCCTCCTGCCTTCCCGACGACGCCATACCACGCGGCGCGCTCCGGCGCGCCGCCGCGCCCGCCCGCTGCGCCCATTGTACACCGTCCACCCGCGCCCGGCGACAACTCATGCGTTGGAGCGCCGGATTTCGATATTGATTTCTGGCGGCCGCTGTGGTAGTCTTGTCTACTGGGGCCAAGGTCTACCCCTGATAGCGCAACGGTAGCGGCGGACGTGGGTGTTCGCGACGCTAACGCCACAATGGAGGTGCGGTAAGGGACGTATGCGAGAGTACAGCTACGAGGGCATCTTGCGCGCTGTTGGGCGAGTGCTTGACGAAGCTGAGGCGAAGGGCTTCGCCATCCGGGACGAGGAAAATGGTCTGCTGGTGCAGACGTTCGACGAGCGTGGTGAGCCGCAGCATACGCTCACGTTCGGTCTCGGCGATCTGGTGGAGCTGCTCGATCGCGACGAGGCGCCTCGCTATGAGCGGCGCTACACGCATGACGAAGGCACCCTGCTCCAGTTTCTTGGCCGTCGTGAACTGGTAGGCGCCGGCCGGTAAGGACCGGCCATCGTTGATCCCCAACGCCACTGTCGTGTAGGGACCGGTCCCATCCGTGGGACGCGGTCCCCTTTCTATGCCGGCCCGCGCGCGTTTGGCGTACACTGTTCTCAGGAGTTCTCAGTTCTCACGCGGGTCGCGCGATTCCATACCCGGCCAGCGACTGGCCATCGCCGCGCAGACCCTTGCGCTATCCATACCGCCGGTACCGGCACTGATTTCCTGTCATGAGGGCGATACGATGCATGCGAAGCGATCACCGAGCACGTCCGGTGGGCGGTACACCCCCGCCCAGCATATCCCTACCAGCGGCGACGCGATCCGGTCTACGTTCCTGCGCTACTTCGAGCGCGAGCGCCACCAGGTGGTGCCCAGCTCGTCCCTGATCCCGCGCAACGACCCTACGGTGCTGCTGACGACGGCGGGGATGCAGCAGATGATCCCCTACTTTCTCGGCCAGGAGCAGCCCCCCGCGC
>JADMIN010000686.1 GCA_015478575.1 Ktedonobacterales bacterium
ATATGCTCCAGACTGAGGTATGGAAGCTCGGCAGCACGACTTGCTCCAGCCTCGATGATTTGTCGATCTTGTTCACACACATCCCCCAACCGCACGCGCGGCCACGACTGGGCCTCGGCGCTCTCGAAGACGGCGCGTAACTCGGCGGCGGGCAGGGCGCGGGCGGCGGCGAGTTGCGCCTCGGCGGCGGCGCGGGCGCGGTCCACGGCGGCCAGGCGCTCGCGCAGGATGGCGGCGATGCGCCGCTGCTCGGCGAGCGGCGGGAGGGGGATGGCGAGGGCGAGCAGCTTATCATTCTTGACCGCGCTCTGACCTATCCAGCGATTGCACAGGTTCTCAAAGACGCGCGCCTGCCACTGCGACACAAGCCAAGATGCCAAGTACCCGGGCAGTAGAACATCCTCACGCACACGAAGGCGCGTAAAGTGGTTGCTAAAGACCACCGGCTCCGGGAATCCAAGAAATAGCGCACTCTTGCCAACTAGCTCGGTGCTGTTGGTATTGTTGAAGAGCACGTCACCTGAGACCAATCGAAAGCGATCAACGGTTCTCTGATCCGCTGGCACACGGATATACTCGTTCAGATGAATGCCGCCTCGCGTGTCCACATTGTTCATGCGAATTTGGATTGTGCCTTCAGAATCTCTCTCTCCGCAGGCGAATCCGGGCTGCGCATCGGCGAGGACATCCCCCAGCCGTGCCCAGCGCCAGTCGGCGGGGAGGAGATGCGGCGCGTCGGTGCGGGTGGCGATGGTGTCGGTAGTCGTCACGCCGCGAACATCCTTTCCTTCGTCTCGCGCAGTACTTCGGCGGGCTGACCGAGCGCCTTGAGCGCGTCGAGGCCACCGGCGCGCCGCACCTCGGGCGTCTCGAAGATGTCGGGATTCTCCAGGCCATCGGTGCCGGCGCGGGCAAACTGGGCGACCAGCGCGCGGAGGGTGGCGGCGGTGGAGTCCGGCAGCGTGGCGAGCCAGGCGGCATGCTTATAGGCGAAGGCATCGGCGCGCTCCTCGCGCGTGCGCGGAGCCAGGCCATAGGCGAGATCGGCCAGCACATCATAGAGGTCGCAATCATTCAAGCCTTCGAGCTGGCGCACGAGCGCGGCGGCATTCGCCCCGCCCGGCAGCCCCGCCAGCAGCCCACGCCGGTCGGCGGGGACGACCCAGCGCGCGCGGAAGGCCTCCAAGGTGGGCGACTCGGCCACGACGCGCGCCGCTAGTCGCTCTTTGTATTGCTCGACGCTGATGGGCATCGCCTGGCCATCCACCTCAGCGATCAGATAGCGCCCCGCGCTGGTGACGCGCACCTCGAAGCCCTCGGCCTGGATGGCGTGCTCCGGCTCGTCGGGAAGTAGGTCGCGCTCGTCGCCTTCCGCGCGCTCGCGGGCCTTCAGGCGCGTCAGGAAGTGCTCGCCAAAGAGACGGGTGGCATTGGTGTAGTCGTAGACGCGGAACATCAGTTTGTTCGAGGCGGGATCGAGGCGGGTGCCGCGTCCGACCATCTGATAGAAACTGATGGGCGAGCGGACGTACTTGAAGAAGACAATGTTGCGGATGGTCGGCACATCCACGCCGGTAGTGAGCAGGTCTACCGTGGTAGCGATGAAGTGGCTGCGCGAGGCGGCGCGCAGGTCGGCCAGATAGTCGCTGCCGCCGCTGGCGGCGGTACACTTGAAGGCGTAGGGTTCCAGGCGGCGGCGGTTGTTGCGGGCGCACCACGCGGCATAGAGGTTGTTGAGGGCGGCGGCGACGCGGTCGGCATGGTCATCACGCGCGCAGAAGATGATGCTCTTCTGCTCGGGTCCGCCGCTATCGCGCAG
>JADMIN010000687.1 GCA_015478575.1 Ktedonobacterales bacterium
GGCCGCCGATGAGGGCATACTTATTGTTCGACCCCCAGCCCGCCATGAAGACACCGATCACATCAATCGCGCTCAGCGCGACATAATAGACGATGCCCGTGCCAAGCGCGCCCGCCGTCATATAGGGCGAGAACGGCAGGATGACGAAGGCCGTGATGACCGGCGCGAAGAAGACCACCGGCGCCAGACGCCAGACGATATTGTCGGTCGCCGTCGCGCGCATATCTTCCTTGAACATCAGCTTCATCGGATCGAGGAAAGCGAGCAGGATGCCCTGTGGCCCATAGTGCAACGGCCCCCAACGGTCCTGCACGAACGCCTGGAACTTGCGCTCGGCATAGACGAGCAGCGAGGCCGCCGTCATCAAAAAGAAGATCGAGAAGACGAACGTGATGACGAAGTGGATGATCGCCTGTGGAACGGAATTGACGTACATGCGGCCTCCAACTGAAACGATCCACTAACGATCCACATCGCCCAGCACGATATCTATACTGCCCAGAATCGCGATCACGTCGCCGATCTTGTTGCCGCGCAACAACTCAGGCAGCACTTGCAGGTTCACGAACGATGGGCCACGCAGCTTCGCGCGATAGGGATACTCCGAGCCATCGCTGACCATATAGAGCGCCTCTTCGCCACGCCCACTCTCCACCGCGTAATAGGTCTCGCCACGCGGCGGGCGCAGCGCGATCGGCACGCGCTGGCAGATGGAGCCACCCGGCAGTTGATCCAGCACCACACGGCAGAGCCGCACGCTCTCCAGCATCTCCCGCATGCGCACGCGATAGCGCGCGAAGCAGTCGCCTTCTTGGCGCAACTGCGGATTCACCGCGATCTCGCGATAGCCCCCATAGGGGCGGTTCACCCGCACATCGAAGCTCACACCCGACGCGCGCGCCACCGGCCCAGTCAGCGCGTAGGCCAGCGCCTGCTGCCGATCAATGAAGCCAACGCCCTGCGTGCGAGCATCGAAGATCTCGTTGCCGGTCAATAGCACTTCCAGCTCAGGGTGGCTGACCTGCTCGAAGTGGTCGAGCCACTGCTCACAGCGCTGGAGCCAGCCCTTGGGGAAGTCATGGTTCACGCCGCCGACGCGCATGTAGTTATGAGTGAAGCGCGCGCCGCTCAACTCTTCGAAGAGGTCCAGGATGCCCTCGCGGTCGCGAAAGCACCACAGCACCGGCGTGAACGCGCCGAGATCCAGCCCATACGTCCCGACGGCCACCAGGTGGCTGGCGATGCGCATCATCTCGCTGACCAGCACACGGATATACTGCGCGCGGCGTGGCGGCTCGATGCCCATCAGTTGCTCGACCGCGCCCGCGTAGCACGTCTCGTTGATCATGCAACTGAGATAGTCGGCGTTGTCAATATAGCGGATGCCCGCGAGATAGGGGCGGTTCTCAAAGATCTTCTCCATGCCTCGGTGGAGGTAGCCGATGACCGGCGTGCAATGCACCACCGTCTCGCCATCCAGCACCAGCACCAGACGCAGCACGCCATGCGTCGAGGGATGCTGCGGCCCCATGTTGAGGATCATCTCCTCACTGCGCAGCCCGTCCATAGTGGTATACAGTGGCGGATTCGCCGTTTGCTGGGTGTTCGCCGTTTGCTGCGTTCCCATAGCGCTATCCTTCCCGCGGCTTGAGCGTGGGTGCGCTCGCCTCTTCGGCGTTCACCGTATAGCCGTGCATCGCGTTCTCGTCTGTGCCGATGCCCTGGCCCGTCTCCAGGAAAACCGCCTCACTGCCGAAGGACATCATAACAGGGTGCAGGCGATACTGCTCTCCCTCGCCCAGGCACTTAATCACGATA
>JADMIN010000688.1 GCA_015478575.1 Ktedonobacterales bacterium
TCCTCGACCACTGGCGTGTCATGCTTGGCGGCTAGCGCCACCAGCCGCTTGCGGCGTGCCAGTGATAGCGTGACACCAGCGGGATTCTGAAAGTTCGGCTGGCAGTAGATGAAAGAGGGTGAGTGGCGCAGCAGGCGCTCCAGTCGCTCGGTGCGCAGGCCATCACTGTCGGCGGGAACCTCAGCGTACTCAGCGCCATAGGTATTCCAGGCCTGGAGCGCGGCGAGATACGTGGGAGACTCGACCAGCACGCGGCTGCCAGGATCCACGAAGACCTTGCCCAACAGATCGAGGGCCTGCTGCGAGCCGGTGGTGATGAGCACATTGTCTGCCGTGATGGGCAGGTCCGCGGCGGCCATGCGCTCCGCCACCCACTCCCGGAGCGGGCGGTAGCCCTCAGTGGCGCCATACTGGAGTGCCTGCGCGCCGCGCTCGCGGAGGATGCGCGAGGTCGCCGCGGCGACCTCGCGGACGGGAAAGACCTCCGGCGCGGGCAGCCCACCAGCGAATGAGATGAAATCAGGCTGTTCAGTGACTTTCAGCAACTCGCGTATCGCGGAGCTGGCCATGCGAGCGGTGCGGCTCGCGAAGTGCTCATCCCAGGCAAATGACATATCCGCTCCTATCGGCCCGCGCCGACCCTAGTTCTGGGCAGACGCCATTGTCTCCCCTTCGCCAGAGACTATAAACCGTATCGAGCGTATTGTACAGAGACAATATGCCCCAATTTGAGGGGGACAATGGGAGAAATTCGGGATCGCTGAGATGGACAAATTGTCTGCTCGGACGTACAGTTGAGAGACGGGAGAGGTCGCGTCAGGTGAACGATCAGCGGACGGCGGATGCCGAGGGGGCGCGTATGCTGAAGATTGCGCTGCGGCGGGAGAGCGGGGTGCCGCTCTACCGTCAGGTGACGGAGCAGATCGCTGAGTTGATCCGCCGGGAGGCAATGCCGCCGGGGGCACGCTTGCCACCAGTGCGGGAACTGGCGACCAAACTGGAGTTGACGCGCCTGACCGTGCACTCGGCCTATATGGAACTCCAGGCCCAAGGGCTGATTGTGTCGCATGTGGGCCGTGGCTCATTCGTCGCCGAGCGCCCGGTGATGGCCTCACGTGCTGAGAAGCCATCCGAGTCGCCAGGGCGCTGGCAGACACAGGGTGTGCTGGCCGATCTGCTGCATCTGGCGGAACGAGCCGATCTGGTCTCGCTGGCCCAGGCCATGCCCGCGCCAGAGACGTTCCCCGTGCGTCCCTTCGGGCGAGCACTCGCCGCCACGCTGGCGGATGCCACGGCGCTTGGCTATGGGCCAATGCAAGGCGAGCTAGCGCTACGCGAGCAGGTGAGTCGCGGTGCGCTGGAGCGGGGAGTGGTGGCGCATCCCGATGCGGTATTGATCACGGCCGGGGCGCAACAGGGTATCGCCTTGGCGTTGGGCGCCTTTACGCGGCCTGGCGATGTCCTCTTGATCGAGGCGCCGACCTATCCCGGCGCGATCGAGGCGGCGGCGCGCCACGGGCTGCGCCTGATCGGCCTGCCGGTGGACGCGGGGGGGCTGGATATCGCGGCGGTGGAGGCGGCCTGCCGAGAACATACGCCACGCCTGCTCTATACCGTGCCGACGTTCCACAATCCCACGGGTGTCTCGCTCGCGCCAGAGCGACGGCAGGCGCTGCTGCGGCTGGCGCGCGCCCATAACCTGCTGATTCTGGAGGATGATGTCTATGGGTTGCTGAGCTTCGATGGGGCCGCGGGTGGCGCGCCACTCGCCCTGAAAGCGGACGATACGGAGGGGCGTGTGCTCTACAGCACCAGCT
>JADMIN010000689.1 GCA_015478575.1 Ktedonobacterales bacterium
CGACTCCAGCCCCTGGCGATCTGAGCGCCTATAGCGCGGCGGCGCCTGGGCCCGCGCCCTGCGACACGGCGGGCGCGCTCTGGCTCTCGCAAGATGTCACGCTGAGTTGCCCCGCGACGGGGGCACAGATGACGACGGCGACGGTCGCTGCCAAGGGGCTGGGCATCCTGACGTTCGTGCCGCCCAGCAATGCGTTCGCGCCGAACTACCGCGTCTCGTTCCACGTGGATCTGAGTGGCATGCGCACGGGCTGTGTCTTTCTGGCGATGCGCTCGTCCTCGGCGGGCAGTTACGAGCATGCGGTGTGTACCATCAATAGCTACGCGATTCTGAGGAGCGACGCGAAGACGCCGCTCGCCAGCGGACCGCTGCCGGGGCCGCTGGGCACCGCGTTCACGGTGGAGGCGACGGCGAACGGGCCTACCCAGAGCCTGGCTATTGACGGCCAGCCCGTGAAGTCCGTGACCGATGGCACCTATACCACCACGACCGCTTTCCATCTCTGGCTGGTCAACGCCGCCACCGCGCCCGCTAGTGCCGTGCTGAGCGCCTTCCACTATACGCCACTGCCGTGAAGATGACGGGGGTCCAGGAAGATGACGGGGGTCCAGGGGGCGTGCCATTCGGCGCGCCCCCTGGGGGTCGCCAGCAGAGGATGCGCGCTCCCCACCGCGAGGGCCGTGCGGGCAGAGGCGCATGCGGGCAGCGTGTGCCGTCCTCAGATGTGGCGTCCTCAGATGTGGCAGCTCGAGATGCCGTGCTTCTCGTAGTAGCGCTGGTGATACTCCTCCGCGCGGTAGAAGGGCGGCGCGGGGGCGATCTCGGTGACGATGGGGCGCCCGTACGACCCGGATTCGGCGAGCCGCGCCTTTGAGGCGTTGGCCGCGGTCTCCTGCTCTGGCGTGAAGGAGAAGATCACGGATCGGTACTGCGTGCCAACGTCCGGCCCCTGGCGGTTGGGCGTCGTGGGGTCGTGGCTCTTCCAGAAGATGTCCAGGAGCGTGTCATAGGTGACACGGGTGGGATCGTACTCCACCTGTACCACCTCGGCGTGGCCAGTGCGCCCTGAGCACACCTCTTTATAGGTCGGATCGGCGAGCGTGCCGCCGGCATAGCCTGAGGTCGCCGTGACGACGCCGGGGACCTGGCGGAAGGTGTCTTCCACGCCCCAGAAGCAGCCTGCCCCGAAGATCGCCCGTTCGGTATGCGTCTCTGTCGTTCGCTCCATGCTCGTTCTCGCTCCATTCTGTCACTGGCTCGCCGCATCCTCGCGCGGCCTCATTTCGCGCGGCCTCATTTCGCGCGGTCTCATCTCGCGCTGTATAGTCTCGCACGGACCCGCGACCATTACAGAGAAATGCGACACGGACAGGTGCATATGCCATATCCGTCGCTGGTGGGATCCGTCGCTGGTGGGATCCGTCGCTGGTGGGCCGCCGGGAGGTGCCCGCTGGCGTGAGCAACGTTGCGTGGGCGAAGAGGCCGTGCTCGCTGCCCAGCCTGGCGGCGCTTCAGCGCGCGCGACCCGCGCGAGGGTCCTAAAAGGCAGCCTTTCGCTGCCCCTGCGTGCGATGATAGAGCCACGACGAGCGGCAGCCAACACAAGCGGCAGCCAACACGAGAGGGTTCGCCATGAGCAAGCAGCGCCACCGTCGGCTGGCCCGCGCCCTCCCGGTGCGCATCGTCGCGCGCGAGGGCGGCGGCATGGCGCTGGAGGTGGCCGGTGTGGTGCAGTCTGTCGCGCTCGGCGGAGAGGAGGAGCGCGCCGCCGCGCCCTTGGGAGCCGCCGCGCCCTTGGGAGCCGCCGCGCCCTTGGG
>JADMIN010000030.1 GCA_015478575.1 Ktedonobacterales bacterium
GGCGCTGACGACCTAGCGGAAGCGATGGCGCGCACCCGCACTCAGGGCTTTGGCAACGAAGTCAAGCGCCGCATCATGCTCGGCACCTACGCGCTCTCCGCTGGCTATTACGATGCGTATTATCTGAAGGCTGAGAAGGTGCGCACGCTCATCAAGCAGGATTTCGACCGCGCGTTCGAGCGCTTCGATATCCTCATCGGCCCCACCTCGCCCACGGTAGCATTCAAGTTAGGGGCGAAACTGGCGGATCCCTACGCGATGTACCTGAACGATGTGTTCACCATTCCGGTCAATCTCGCGGGCAACTGCGCCATCTCCATTCCCGGCGGCTTCAGCGAGGGGCTGCCAGTGGGGGTGCAATTGATCGGGCCACACCTCGGCGAGGCCACGCTGCTGCGAGTCGCGGATGCCTTCGAGCGCGCCACCGAGTATCACATGGCCTGGCCCAGTCTCGGCCCGGCAAAGCGCGGCGCGAAACGGCGCGTGATCTCCTGACGGCGGATGCGCCGCACACCATCACCACCGGGTGGCGGCTCGCGCCTCTTGCTTCTTCCAGCGGATGGAGGGCTTTCTTGCGACTGCTGCTCGTGCGTCATGGCGCCACCGTCAACAACACTGAGGCGCGCTTCACGGGGCATTCCGATGTGCCGCTCAGCCAGTTGGGCGAGCGGCAGGTCGAGCGGCTGGCGGCGGCGCTCGCCGGCGAGCGCTTCGATGCGCTCGTCACCTCCGATCTGCGCCGCGCGCGCGCCACGGCGACGGCGATTGCCCGCGGGCAGGTGTTGCCCTTCGTTGAGGATGCTGACCTGCGCGAGATCACGATGGGGATCTGGGAGGGCGCGACGTTGGCCGAGATAGAGGCGCGCGATGCCGCGCTAGTCGCGCGCTGGCGTGCCGCGCCGATGGATTTCGCACCTCCGGGCGGGGAGACGCTGGCGGCGTTTCGCACTCGCTTGGTGCGCGCGCTGGAGCGCTGGCGCGCGCGCCAGCCCACTGGCTCCGTCTTGTGGGTGACGCATGGCGGAGGCATCGGCGTCCTGGTCTGCCACCTGTTGGGGATGGATCAGCAGTGCCGCTGGCAACTCCGCCGCGACAACGCCTCCATCACTGAGTTGGAGATGGCAGGGGATGGCCTCCCGCGCGCTGTCTTGGTCCGGCTGAACGAGACGACCCACCTGCGCGACCTCGCCCACGAAGACCGTGCCGAGCGTTACCAGGTCCTCTAAGCATGACGACGGTCGTACGCAGGGCGCGGGCGCGCCGCCCATCACTCACGGATAACTGGCCGAGAAGGTGCGGTCGCTGTCTATGTAGCCATTGTAGGTCGTGAGGGGTGCCTTCAGCCCTGGCGGCGTAATGGTCAGGTGCAGCGTCTCGGTATTGCCAGCCTGTCGCTGGTATGTGACGGCATAGTGCCAGCGACCGGCAGCATCTTGCGTGGCGGCGTTGGGCACCTTCCAGGTGAAGTGGAGCGTCGTGATCTGCCCGTCATTGACGAAGACATACCCACCCCACATCTGTCGCCCCGCCTCGTCGCTGCGATTGATCTGGTCCGCGCCGAGCGCGTTGTTTAGCCCCTCCTGATGCGTGAGCCGCGCGTTAGGCGACACGTAGAGGCGCAGATAGTCCTTATACTGTGCCGGGCCATAGAGCTGGCTAGGATCGGTCAGGTGGAAGTTGAGCGCGACGGTCAGGTTGTGCGTCGCGGTGCCACGGGCATCGAGCACGACATTGTCGCTCTGGGTGACGGTGATGAATTCGTTTGCCTTGTTCGGTGTGACATTCGCCTCGATGACCGTGACGCCATCGCTGGGTCCGCGGATCAGCGCGCCATCTAGGCGGTTCTGGGTCAGCAGCCCCTCGGCGGTGGCGTTGTCAAAGTACGCCTGAATGTCTTTGCTGCGCAGGGCGTTGAGTTCCTCTTGCATCAGCGCGAAGAGCTTGTCTTGTGGCAGCGTGCGCAGCCGCTGCATCAGCTCACGGGCGAGCAGCGCGGTGAAGCGTTTGCGCCGCGAGCTGATTTGGTCTGTGGGGGGCGGCGCGTTGGAGAGGCGGAAGGCGGTTGTTTCCTGATAATAGTGGATGATGCGTTCCAGGTTATCCGCCGTGACTGTCTCTTTGTAATCCGGCACCGTGATCGGCCCCGTGACCTTGAGGATGCGCGCGATGGCGGGCGCGGTGAACGCGATGACGCCGCGCACCTGCGGCCCGCCTTCGATGGCGAACTGCTTCATGCCCAGTTGCGCCGATGTCGGGAAGTCGCCCGAAAGGTTCGAGTCGCGCAACGCGAAGGCTGGCCATGGGAACCAAGGATAAGCGGCGGGCACTGGAAAGACGCGGTTGTGTGCCAGCAGAAAGGGGGTATCCAGCAGGTAGACATCAGCAAGCGAGAAGGGTTGCACTTGGCCATTGTTGATGGTCAGGACGGCGTAATTGCCAATGAAGCCGCCTGATGGGCGCAGCTCACCGCGATCCATCATCTCCAGCAGGTATGAGGTCGGCGCGCTGGCCCCCAGCAGTTCTGGTGCGAGTTGGAGCCACGTGTGCACCTGGGCGAGTTTGTCCGCGATACTTGGCCAGTTCGCCAGCACTTGGCGCAGTTGCGCGACCTGCTTGGGCTTCACCAGCGAGGGGGGCAGCGTCGAGAGATCCGCGGTCCGCGCGGCCGTCACCGCCGCTCGCAGATGGCTGGTGGCCGAATCGAGCAACCGCTGGAGTTTGCTGAGCGTCGCCGCGTTCAGTCCGCCCGTCTGCGCGGACGCGGCTGACGTGCGCTGTGGGCTGGGGGTCGCTTGCGGGCCGGGGGTCGCCTGCTCCGCGAAAAGGCCGCCCTTGAGCGCGCCAGTGATGATGGGCACGGCCCGCACGAGGTCAAGCCCAGCCAGGGTGGCCTCGTCAGCCGCCACCACCAGCGAGGTCGCCGTATCGAGTTCATTGCCGGCCCCAGGGGCATGGTCCGCGACAACGAGCGCGCTCAAGGGAAAGGTGAGTTGGGTGCGTGCGTCGCCGAAGTCGCGCTCCGCCGTGGATAGCTCTTGCTGAAGGCGGGCGAGGCCGGAGCCACTGAGCAGGCTGCCGACATCTTTCTGCGCGGGGACGAGCGCTTGAAGGGCACGCAGATGGCTCATGCCCGCCTCTACATCGGCGCGGGCGCGTGAGATGCGACTCACGGCGTCTACGGCGCCGAGCACGGTCAGCAGGATGGTGAGCGCGACCATGAACACCGCGAGTCGGCGCCACAGTTGCACCGCGAGCTTGTAGGGCAGTTCGGCCCGAATGCGCGGACTGAGCATGCCCACGCCGGTGATCTCCAGGAAACTGGCCCAGAAACCAGGGCCGAGGGGTCCCCCTTCCAGTTCGGGGTAGCGCGGACTCTGGCCTGGCTGGGGGCGCCGTGGCAGTGCGGTCACGGGGAGGCGGCGCGTTGCCTCCGCATCTACGCCCTCAGCGATGCTCGGCCTGCTCAGCGATGAGAGGTAGCCGCCATTGCCCATCTGTGCCCAGTGGGCATCACGCCAGCTCTGCCGTGTGGATGTGCCTGGAGGAGCGCTGGAGCGGATGGCGGGCATCTGGGGCACGGTGGGGATGTCGCCCATCACCGCCGCCATCCATTCACCGCTCCCATCGTTCTGGGATGCTGGCGGAGATTCGGGGTCGCCGCTTGGCCGTCCCACTTGGCCACCCCGCCGCCGCCGCGCATCCGCCGCAGGTGCGCTCGCGGGCGCTCGTCCGCCGGGGGCGGATGCGGCGGGCAGTGTCGCGGTTGGCTGGTCAGCCACGCCATCGTGCTCATCAGGCACGGCCTGGGTGGCCCAGTCGCTGGCCGCGGTGGTCGGCCAGCCGAAAGGAGAGCGCTCTTCGCTCCGCTTGCGCGGCCTAAAGCCCATCCGTCGTTCGCCCATGCGCGTCTACCCCTCACCTTTCGCCCACACCCCACGCGCGGCTAGGGCTATCGCCTGTTATAACGCGCTTATGCCCGTGGTGCCACTCGAACAGGACGAACGAGCCGCCACACATGCGCTGGGGGCGCCAGGTGAGCGGTGGCATTGCGGGTATCCATCACCAGCGGCGCCAGATCCACGATCCGCTGGTAATCGAAACTGGCGTGATGCGTCATGATGACCACGCAATCCGCTTCTCTCAGCAGCGCGTCGGTGAGGGAAGCGGCGGTGAATGTCTCCATTCCCACGCGCACCTCAGGCACGTAGGGATCCACGTAGGTGATGTGCGCATGGCGGCGCCGCAGCAACTCGATGAGGTCGAGCGCTGGTGATTCGCGTACGTCACCGACATTGGGCTTGTACGCGACGCCTAGGATCACGAGCCGCGCGCCATTGAGACACTTCCCCTGTTCGTTCATCGCGAGGGCGATCTGCTCCGCGACAAAGCGTGGCATCTCGCTGTTGATCTCGCTCGCTAGCTCGATGAAGCGCGCGCGATAGTTCAGCGTGCGCAGCTTCCAGGCGAGGTAGTGGGGGTCCACGGGAATGCAGTGGCCGCCCAGCCCTGGGCCGGGATAGAAGGGCATGAAGCCGAATGGCTTGGTGGCCGCCGCCTGAATGACCTCCCAGACATCCACCCCCAGAAGATCCGCCATCTGGGCCAGCTCGTTCACCAGCCCGATGTTCACCGCGCGAAACGTATTCTCCAAGAGCTTCACCAGTTCGGCGACCTTGGGCGCGCTCACGGGAACGACGGTCTCTACCACCGTGCCATAGAGTGCCGTGGCGTGGCGGGCGCAGGCCGCTGTCACGCCGCCGATCACTTTGGGCGTGTTTCGCACGGTATAGGTCGTGTTCCCTGGGTCAATCCGCTCCGGCGAGAAGGCGAGAAAGAACGCTTCGCCGACGCGCAATCCGGTCGCCTCGAAGAGCGGCAAGAGCACTTCATCGGTCGTGCCTGGGTAAGTCGTGCTCTCTAGGACGATCAACTGGCCGGGGCGCAGCGTGCGCGCGATGCACTCAGCGGCGTTCACGACGTAGGAGATATCCGGATCCTTCGTCTTGCGCAGTGGCGTTGGCACACAGATGCTGATGGCATCCACCTCAGCCAGGCGGTCGAAGTCAGTGGTGAAGCGCAGACGGCCTGTATCCAGCAAGGCGCGCAGTGCCTCATGCGCGACATCTGGCACGTGGCTGACGCCACTGGCGAGGGCCTCGACGCGCGCGCCATCCACATCGAAGCCGAGCACGGGGAAGCCCGCGCTGGCGAACGCCACGGCGAGAGGGAGGCCAACGTAGCCCACCCCGACGATCCCGACGACGGCCCGCCGCCGTTGGATGCGTTCTAGGAGATCGCTTCTCGTGGTATGTGCCCCATCGGTATGCGCTCCGTTAATTTTCATCTCTGCCCTGACCCGCCTGCTCTTCATCCTGGCGTAGTGCCGCAATCGTGCGCGCGAAGCCCTCGTGGAAGCTGATCATTGGCGCGTAGCCCAGCAGTTCCCCGGCGAGCGCGATATCAGCCAGGCTGTCACGCACGTCGCCAGCACGCGGTTCTTCATAGATCGGATCGGCGGAGATGCCGAGCAGCGACTCCGCGGCCCGCAGGACCCCATTGAGCGAGACGCGCTCGCCGCAGCCGATGTTCATCGCGCGCCCGACCGCCGCGGGGGCCTCCGCCGCGCGCAGGTTCGCCTCCACCACGTTCGCGATGTAGGTGAAATCGCGGGTCTGCTCGCCATCGCCGTAGACGACCGGGCGCGCTCCGCGCAGCAAGGCACGCGCGAACCGCGGCACGACCGCGGCATAGGCCGAGTGTGGATCCTGGCGCGGGCCGAAGACATTGAAATAGCGCAACGCGACGGTCTCCAGCCCATAGATGCGCGTGAAGATGCCGCAGAGCTGCTCGGCGGTGAGTTTTTGCAGCGCGTAGGGCGAGAGGGGGGCGGGGCACATCGCCTCATGCTTGGGCAGTGTTGGCGTGTTTCCATACACCGACGACGAGCTGGCATAGACGACACGGCGCACGCCGGCATCGCGTGCCGCGAGCAATACGTGCTGGGTGCCGTTGACGTTGATCTCCAGCGAGGCGAGCGGATCGGCGATGGAGCGCGGCACCGACGGCAGCGCCGCCTGGTGAAAGACAACCTCGCAGCCCGTGACGGCTTCGCGTACGGCCTCCAGATCGCGCAGGTCGCCCCGCACGATCTCCGCGCGCCCGGTGAGAGCACGCAGATTGCGCTCGCTGCCCGTGGAGAAGTTATCGAAGATCCGCACGGACTCGCCGCGCTCGACAAGCGCGGCGGCGATATGCGAGCCGATAAACCCGGCCCCACCCGTGATGAGATATCCACCAGCCGCCACACCCGACCTCCCAACCACCAGCGCGTGCCCTCCGCGTTCGGGCCGACTTCCCCCGTCCGGCTGACTCCCCGCCGTATTGTATGCGGCGCCCATGCGAAAGCGCAAGCCGCGGGCACGGATGGCTCCCTTGTATGAGCAGTGTGGTCCGCTTTCCGTGCGGGCACCGCGCGTTTGACCGCTGGGTGAGATTGCCACTTTCCGTGCTCGTTCAGGTGTGTTATGCTGCCGCCAGGTACAATCAGGCGGGCACAATGTGCTATATGCTTCACCCGTGTGAGCGTGGGGCGCTCATCCACGAGCCGGGCGGCGGGTGGGGAGGATGGGTGGTGGGCGATGGGTGGAGGGGGCGGTATGGAGATTCTCGTCACGGGCGGCACCGGCTTTCTGGGGCAGCATCTTGCCCTGGCGCTGCTGCGTGCCGGTCACGGTGTGCGCTTGATGGGGCGCGACTTTGAGGGCGCGCGAGCGGTGATGGCGGCGGGCGCGGTGCCGGTGGCCGCTGATCTGTGCGCTGAGGCTGATGTCCTCGCGGCCTGCGCGGGCGTGGACGCGGTGTACCATGTGGGCGCGCTCTCCGCGCCGTGGGGGCGGCGTGCCGAGTTCTTCACGGTCAATGTCGCGGGCACGGAGGCAGTGCTCGCGGGCTGCCGCCGCTTCGGCGTGCGCCGACTCATCTATGTCTCCTCGCCGAGCGTCGTCTTTGATGGACACGATCATCGTGACCTCACCGAGGCGGCTCCCTATCCCACTCGCTTTGCCTCGGTCTACTCGCTCACCAAGAAGCTGGGGGAGGACCGCGTCAACGCGGTTGGCGCTGAGGGGCTAGAGACGGTCATCCTGCGGCCCAAGGCCATCTTCGGGCCGGGCGACCGAGCGCTGCTTCCCCGGCTGATCGAGGCGGCGCGCCGTGGGCGGCTGCCGCAGATCGGCGACGGGCGCAATCTGGTGGACCTCACCTATGTGGAGAATGTTGTCCATGCGCTGCTGCTGGCGCTGGAGTCGCGCGCGGCGGTCGGGGGCACCTACACCATCACTAATGCGGAGCATGTGCCACTCTGGCAGGCGATTCGTGCTGTGTTGGCGCGGCTGGGACTCTCGGAGCGGCTGCGCGTGGTGCCAGCGCGCGCGGCACTGGCCGCGGCGAGCCTCATGGAGGCGCGCGCCGTGGTGACGGGACGTGAGCCGCTGCTCACGCGCTACTCGGCGGCCATCCTCGCGCGCACCCAGACCTACGATATCAGCGCCGCGCGTCGCGATCTGGCGTATGCCCCACCCATCAGCTTCAGCGCGGGCATGGAGCGCACACTGGCCGCGTTAGAGCGGGCACGGGGCGACACGGCGTCGGTACGTGGCTGAGGGGCATCGTGCGCGGACGGATGGGTGAGGGGAGCGGTGATGAAGCCAGAGATTGAGTGCCACATCCTGGATACGGGCTATTGCCTCGCCTGGGAGCATCATCTGATCCAGGGCGGCCAGCGTCGCCGCATCGCCTGCCACTCGCTGGTGGCCCTCTTACGCCATCCAGAGCATGGCTGGCTGCTCTGGGATACCGGCTACGCTCCGCGCATGTTGGAGGAAACGCGCCGGCTGCCCTACGCGCTCTATCGCCGTGTGACGCCCCTCTCGCTCCGGCCTGACCTCGCCGTCGTGGCACAACTCGAACGACGTGGCATCGCGCCCGACGCGATCCGTCGCGTGGTGATCTCGCACTTTCATGCCGACCACCTCGCTGGCCTGCGCGACTTCCCTGGTGCCGAGCTGATCGCCCTCCGGACCGCGTACGACGCGGTGGCGCCACACCAGGGGCTGCGCGCCCTGCGGCGTGGCTTCATTCCCGCGCTGCTGCCAGCGGATTTTGGCGCGCGGGCCAGCCTGTTGGCAGCGCCGAGGGGGGAGCCGTTGCCTGGACTTGGCGCGACACATGATCTCTTCGGCGATGGCACGGTGCGGTTGGTGGCGCTGCCAGGCCACGCGCGCGGGCAGATCGGCATGCTGGCACGTACCACACGCGGCGCGGTGCTCTTTGCCGCGGATAGCGCCTGGCTCAGTCGCTCCATCCGCGAGCGGCGCCCGCCCTCCCGTCTCACCCACGTCCTTGTGGATGACCCCCGCGCGGTGCGCGCGACGATTGATCGGCTGCATGCGTTCGCGGTGGCGCGGCCAGAGGTGAGGATCGTCCCTACGCATTGCCCCGAGGCGTTCGCGCGCGGTGAAGGGAGCTAGAGCGTGTTTGCTCATCCGCCGCTTCTGGTAGCGCACTTCATCCGCGCACGCTGGCGTGCGGCATATCTGCGTGGTGACGCGCTCGCCCGTTACCAGGAGCGGCGCGCCCGGCGCATCGTGGCGTACGCATCCGCGCGCGCGCCGTTTTACCGGGCACACTGGGCTGGGCACGATCTAGCGCGGTGGCGCGAATTGCCCACCGTAGACAAAGAGCTGATGATGCGCCACTTCGAGACGTTCAATACGCGCGGCGTGCCGCGTGAGGCGGCGATGGCCGTGGCGCTCCAAGCGGAACAGAGTCGCGACTTCCAATCCGCGGTGTCGGGGCTGACGGTGGGCCTCTCCGCTGTCACATCGGGGCATCGGGGGCTGTTTCTGGCCAGCCCAGAAGAGCAGGCGGGCTGGGCGGGAACCATCCTCGCGCGCACGCTGCACGGCTTCCAGGGGCGCCTGCGTGTCGCCTTCTTCCTGCGCTCCAATAGCAACCTCTACGAGCGGATAGGTGGGCTGCTGATTCAGTTTCGCTACTTTGATCTGATGCTGCCGCATGCCGAGGCGGTCGCCGCGCTCAATACCTTCCAACCGCATATCGTCGTGGGGCCGCCTTCGCTTCTGGGCTTTCTGGCGGAGAGTCGCGCGCGTGGCGCATTGCGGATCGCTCCCACGCGGCTGGTCTCGGTGGCGGAGGTGCTGGAGCCACAGGATCGCCAGCGGCTGGAAGCCATCTTTGCCGTGCCCGTCCACCAGATCTACCAATGCACCGAGGGCCTGCTGGCCGTGAGTTGCGCGCGTGGCGCGTTGCATATGCAGGAGGATCTCGTGGTGCTCCAGTGCGAGCCGCTGCCCGGCGGCGATGACGACCGCGTGACGCCCATCGTGAGCGATTTGTGGCGGCGCACGCAGCCGATTCTCCGCTATCGCCTGAACGACGTGCTGCGGCTCGATGCCGCGCCGTGTCCCTGTGGATCGGGCTTCCGCGTGGTCCATACGATCGAGGGACGATGCGACGATGTCTGCTACTTTAACGATCTGGCAGGCGGGCGCCGCCCCTTCTATCCCGACACGATCCGGCGCATGGTCCTGTTAGCCAGCCCGGATATCGCCGATTATCAGGCGGTGCAGGAGCGCGCTGGGCAGTTGCGCGTGCATCTGGAGGCGCTGGATGGGGCGCCGTTTGATGTCGTCGCGGGGGCGGTGCGCGCGAGCGTCATGGCGACGGTGGCGCGGTATGACTGCCGCGCGCCAGAGGTGGTCGTCGAGCGTGGGCTGGCGCCCATCGCGCCGGGCGCCAAACGGCGGCGGGTGCGGCGGCTGAGTGAGTGAGATGGCGCGAGAAGCGCGCGGCAGGAAAGGACACACGCATGCTCCCAGTCAAAGTGGCGGGCCTCGGTTGGTATCTGCCGGAGCGACGGATGACCAACGCGATGCTAGGTGAGCGGCTGGGTATTCCGCCCGCATGGATTGAGCGTGCGAGCGGTGTGCGTGAGCGACGCTATGCCGAGCGCGAGACCTCCGCGGGCATGGGGGCGGCGGCGGCACGCCAGGCGCTCGCCTCCGCTGGGCTGGAGGTGGGGGATCTGGATGCCATCGTCGGCGCCTCGACGGGCGCGCAGCAGGCGATCCCCTGCACTGCCGCGCTTGTCCAGCGTGAGCTTGGCGCGCCGGAGGGTGCCAGCGCGTGCTTCGACATGAACGCCACGTGCTTGAGCTTTCTCTTCGCGTTCCACGCGGTGGCGCATCTGGTTGCCGCGGGTGTCTATCGCAACGTCCTCCTCTTTAGTAGTGAATTGGCCTCGCGGTCGCTCAATCCAAACGAGCGGGAGAGTAGCGTTCTCTTCGGCGACGCGGCGGCGGCGGCCATCATTACGCGCGCGGCCCCAGGCGAGGGCAGCGCCATCTGGCACGCGCGCTTCGAGACTTATAGCAGTGGCGCGGACCTGACACAAATCGTTGGGGGTGGCACCCTCCATCATCCTAACGATCCCTTGACCACGCCTGAGATGAATACCTTCTCGATGCGTGGCACCGCCATCTTCAAGCACGCGGCGCGCCTCATCGAGCCATTTCTGGAGCGCTTCTTCGAGCCACTGGGGTGGTCGCGGGACGCGGTGGATGTCGTCGTGCCGCACCAGGCCAGCGGCCACGCGGTGGCCCTGCTGACCGCGCGGCTTGGCTTCCGCCCGGAGCAGGTCTTCAGCAATCTCGCGCTGCGTGGCAATTGCATCGCCGCCTCGATTCCCCTGGCCTTCGCTGAGGCGGCGCACGGCGGGCATATCCGACGGGGGAACCGCGTGGTGCTGGTGGGCACGGGCGCCGGGCTAACCCTTGGCGCACTCGCCCTGACGTTCTGAACGGGCGGCTGGCGACGGGGAGACGCATGCGCGAGCGCCAGGGCGTCACGCTGAATGACACGTGGCGGCGCATGCTTCCCACCGTGCGGTTCAGCGGCATGGGCGCGGCGGCATGGGCGCGGCGGCGTGGCTGGCGAGTGGAGAGGCGACGGGAATGGTAGTACCCGCGGCGCGAACGGATGGGAGGCCCGGCCGGAAGGTAGGCTGGCGGCGAAAGCCCATAGAGACCCTGGCCTCTGTCCTGGTTGGTCTCTACGCGCTAGACCGCTTGCTCAAACTGGCCGCGGTGATGCGATTTTTTCGCCAACACGAGCCGCCACAACCCGTGCGCTGGCCGACCGTGACGCTGCTCCAGCCGATCACGCGCGGCGCCAGCGAATTGGCCGCAAATCTGTGCGCGCGCCTCGCGCTCGACTATCCGGCATCCGTGCGACACTTGCTGATCTGCGATGCCCAGGACCGCGCGTCGCGACAGATCTGCGAGGAGGTGCTGGCCGCGCACCCTGGCGCATTGGCCGAGGTGGTCCTCGTGCCGGTGTCGGCGCGTGGGGCGGTGGCGTCGAAGATCGGGAAGCTGAACGCCGCGCTGCCCCGCGCGACGGGTGACGTGTTGTGCTTTGTGGATGATGATGTGCGGCTGCGTCCGGAGTCGCTGCGCGTGTTGGTTACGCACTTGGGGCGGCCCCGCGCTGGCGCCGTCTTTGGCCTGGCGTGCTATACCAGTTGGGGCGCGCCGTGGTCGGCCCTCATGAGTGCTTTCGTGAATGCGAGCGCGCTGCTCAGCTATATCCCCCTCAGCTTTCTCACGGAGCCGTTCACCATCACCGGTCACTGCTTCGCGCTCCGGCGCGCTGATTTTGTGGCGGCGGGCGGCTTTGACGGTCTGGAGGCGCGGGTGGATGACGACCATGAACTGGCGCGGCGCCTGGGCCGTCTTGGCCTGCGCTGCAT
>JADMIN010000690.1 GCA_015478575.1 Ktedonobacterales bacterium
GCCTCGAACTGGGCAAGTGCCATCGCATAGGGATTGGGGTGCCCGGAGTCTCGCACTTCGTTGTGCATGCTAGTTGGACCTCCTCCGCATGATGAGCCATGACGCGGCACGTTGCCGCGCCCTGGGCGGCGTACATCGCTGTCTCGCATCTGTATCGCATCGGCCCGGTCCGGTCAAGAGGGGAGCGGTTCATCCCGTCCCTCCCACTTCAGGCCTGGTCGAGTTTGCCCAGCAACAATGGGTTGACGGTATCGGGTCGGGCGCGCCCTTTCGTCCGCTTCATAACTTGTCCGACAAGGAACTGTACCACGCTGGTCTTGCCCGCCTTGTAGTCCTCGACCGCTTTCGGATTCTCGGCCAACACGGCGTCTACGATCTGTTCCAGTTCGCCGGTATCGCTAAGTTGCGCGATGCCCTCACGTGCCACGATGGTGCCTGGCATCTCGCCCTGCGCAAACGCTTTCTCGAGCACGTCTTTGGCCTGCTTGCCACTAATCGTGCCCTCGTCCACCAGATCCAGCAGTTCGGCCAGCCCCTCGGGCGTGACACGGCTGGCGCTGATCTCGATGCCCTCAGCGTTGAGCAGTCGGCGCAGTTCGCCCAGCACCCAGTTGGCCGCGGCCTTGGCGCGGGCGGTGGTGTCCTTGGCTGGGTGCGCGGCCACCACGGCCTCGAAGTACTCCGCCATCGCGCGCTCCGCCGTCAGTTGCTCGGCGTCTTGGACGGAGAGCGCGTAGTGCGCCTCGAAGCGCGCGCGCTTGGCATCTGGGAGCTCTGGCATCTGGGTGCGAAGGTGCTCAACGCGCTCGCGAGTGATGACGAGTGGAGGCAGGTCTGGCTCAGGGAAGTAGCGGTAGTCGCTGGCGTACTCTTTGCTGCGCTGCGAGACGGTGATGCCCTTGTCGTCGCGCCAGCCGCGCGTCTCCTGCACGATGGTCTCGCCAGCGCGCAGCGCCGCGATCTGCCGTTCCGCTTCATAGGCCAGGGCGCGCTCGACCGAGCGGAACGAGTTCATATTCTTCACTTCCGTCTTGACACCAAGCTCCTGCTGGCCACGCGGGCGCACGGAGATGTTGGCGTCACAGCGTAAGGCCGCCTCTTCCATCTTGCCGGAGCTTACGCCGAGATAGACCAGCATCGAGCGCAGCTTCTCCATATAGAGGCGCGCCTCCTCTGGCGAGCGAATATCCGGCTCGCTGACGATCTCCATCAGGGGGACGCCAGCGCGGTTGAGGTCAATCAGACTATAGGCTTCTCCGCCCTCGCTCCGCTCTAGGTGGCGCCCAGTATCCTCCTCTAGATGGATGCGCGTGATGCCGATGCGGCGCTCCTCATCGCCGACCCGCACGCCCAGCCAGCCATCGTGCGTGAGCGGCATGTCATATTGTGAGATCTGATAGCCCTTCGGCAGGTCAGGGTAAAAATAGTTCTTGCGGTCAAACTTCGAGAACTCGGCGATCTGGCAGTGAAGTGCCAGTGCCGTCATGATGGTGTACTCTATCGCCCGCTCGTTGATCACGGGCATGACGCCAGGGAAGCCCATACAGATGGGGCAGTTGTGTGTATTGGGCGCCGCGTTGGCGTACGCCGCCGAGCAGCGGCAGAACATCTTGCTCACCGTGAGAAGTTGCGCATGAACTTCTAGCCCAATCACGACCTCATACTCCGTCGCGGCCACCGTGGGAGCGCTCGCCATATCTCTATCCTCTAGCCTTTATGCGGTGGAAGGGTCTTCGCTTCTGTGTGCCCATCTCTGTGTGCCCGTCAAGATCTAGCGCGGACGCGTTCCCCACCGCTCAGGAATAG
>JADMIN010000031.1 GCA_015478575.1 Ktedonobacterales bacterium
GCCTCACGGCGCGCGCCGACGACCGCGGGCGTCTCATTGGGATCAGGGGTGCCCTTCTCACCAGAGGTGCAGAGCACGTAGACCGCGCGCCACCCCTGGCGAACGAGGCCGGCCACCGCCCCGGCGCACCAACTCTCGATATCATCGGGATGCGCCGCGATCACCAGGCAGACAGGCGCGGGCACGAGCGGCATCTCACACCCGCTCCCCTTCATGAGGCGGCGCTGGGCTGGGCGGCCCCCCGCACGTGGCGCCGGGCCGCGCGCAGTACGGCGTCACGCCAGGCAAGTGGCGACGATGGCGCGCGACCCAGCCGTAGAGAGCATCTTCGAACTGGTGGATACCTGGCACGCGATAGAGCGCGCGAAAGACCGGCACGCCGATGAGCGTATCCAGCGCGGCACTGGCACCGCCCGCCCCGGGAAGCGCGCGACCATCCGGCAGAATGGCCCAGACAGCGCCCTCGCATTGCGCGGTGGTCAGCCCTGCCGCCTCTGGCACGCCTGGCCGCTGGAAGGGGACCGCGCGAATGCGCTGGCGCCCGTCGAATTTGCCCAGCGCGACGACACATGCGGTACAAAACGGGCAGGAGCCATCAAAGATCAGTTCGATCTGCCGTGGTCCCATGCGCGCCTTCCTCGCTAGAGCGTGCTGTGTTGCCGCTGGACCGCCAGCAACTCATGGATGCCACCCTCCGCCAGCGCCAGCAACTCATCCAGTCGCGCGCGGCTGAATGGCTTGCCCTCCGCCGTCCCCTGGACCTCGATGAAGTCGCCGTGCTCGGTCATGACCACGTTGGCGTCCACCTCGGCCCGTGAATCCTCCGCGTAATCGAGGTCGAGCACCGGCTCACCGCCTACCACGCCCACGCTCACCGCCGCCACGGCCAGCCGCGTCGGATCAGCGCGCAGGACGCCACGGGCCAGTTGCCGTGCGCAGGCACGCTTCAGCGCGATCCACGCCCCCGTGATGGCCGCCGTGCGCGTGCCACCATCCGCCTGGATGACATCGCAGTCCAGCAGGATGGTGCGCTCACCCAGCGCCCGCAGATCCACCGCCGCGCGCAACGAGCGCCCGATCAACCGCTGAATCTCGTGTGTGCGCCCGCCAACCTTGCCGGCCACCGCCTCGCGTGGCGAGCGGGTGGCCCCCGCGCGTGGCAGCATCGCATATTCCGCTGTGAGCCAGCCCTGCCCACGCCCCACCAGCCATGCGGGCACGCGCTCCTCCATCGTCGCGACGCAGAGCACCCGCGTCTCGCCGAACTCGATCAGCACCGAACCCTCGGCGTGCCGCAGGTAATCCACGGTGACCTGGACCGGACGAAGCTGGTTGCTGGCTCTTCCATCGCTGCGTGGCATGGCGCCTCCTCGTGCCTCTTCGGGCGTTCGCCGCGGATCCTTCGCCGCTTCTCCCCCCTCAGGGAGGCTTCTGGCAGATTATGCCACGTGCCGTGGCTCCGAGGCACGGCGCGGCAAAGAGAGGTGCGATCTCCATGGATGAGCCGACCGACCAGGGCGAGGGTGCCCCGCACCCTCGCCACGAGATGGCGGTGAACGTGAGCGCGGATCGGCCCCCGTATGAGCATCGGCGTCGGCGTGTGGGTCGCCCCACCGCTGATGCGCCGGTGGGGGAGGTGGCGACACACCGCCTCATTTTGCGGCGTGCCCGCACGCTCTTTCCGCATCGTGGCTTCGCGGATGTCTCTGTCGGCGAGGTGGCGCTGGCGGTCGGCGTCACCAAACCAACCCTTTACTATCACTTTGGCAATAAAGAGGCGCTCTATACCGCCGTGCTCTGTGACCTGATGCGCGAGATCGACGGCTACATTCGCGGCACGGTCGCGAAGCCCGATTCGGCGCGTCAGCGCCTCATCGAACTGGCCACGGGCTACTTCCTCCACGCCGATGCCACGATGGAGCCGATGCTGCGCGATACCAGCGAGCTGATCGGCCCGCGACTCGCCGCCCAGGTACGCGCCGCCTATGAGGATGAGCTGCTCGCGCCGATCGAGGGGCTTATGCGGGAGGGCATGCGGTTGGGCGAGATCCGCTCAGGCGATGCGCGCGATCTCGTGCGGGCGCTGATGGGTCTGTTCGACGCCTTCACTGATCCTGGCGGTCACCGTGCGCGCACCGTGGAGGAACATCAGGCGGTGGCGCATGCCCTCATCTCGCTTTTCCTCGATGGCGCGGCCCCGCGCTCGGAAGAACGTGAAGCCGAGCGACCGGACCAGGCACATCAGGTACTTTCTTCCTAACGAGGTATCGTGCCTGTGCTAGCATGAAGGCGCATGAATTCGGTGGTTACGCCACGTCTTTGCCCCATCACGGCAGACGGGCATACAGCTTGTAACCCTGACAGCGCCATGCTACAATCCGACCGCGCCTCTGCCCAGCCGCACGCACGCGCATCCGTCCGTGCGGCCGACCCCACGCCCGCCGCGGGCGAACGCGGGTCGGCGAGCGCCGGTCGGTGGGGAGAGACTCCTTACCAGGATGGGTCCAAGTGCGGAGCGTGTGAGAGCGGAGGGATACGATGGCAAACCCTAAGCGTGGGTCAGGCAAAAGTGCCGGCTCGTGGATACTCGGGCTTCTCAACCCCGTACGCGACCCGAGTCTGCTGGTCGCCATCATCCTGACCGTGATCGAGGAGGGTGGTTCGAGTGACCCTGCCTATAGATGGGTGCTCTTTGGCCTCCTCAACTGGGTCGCCGTCAAAGCGGTCATCTGGCTGCTCGTCAATTTCGCCTTTTCCTTTGTCTACCTCGTGCGCAAGACCTTCTGGGTGATCCGCCATCCACGGCTGGCCTGGCGGCTGCTCGACGCGATGGGCACTGAGGAGATCATCATTGGTGGCCTGCGGCCCGATATGTTCGCGACAGAAGAAGGCGGGCTGCACGAGGGCCAGCTTGGCTACGCCGGGCTTGCCGGCGCCTATGCCGGTGCGCTTGGCGGCGGCGCGCCCGCACCCTATGGCAGTGCCGACGGCGCCTATCCTGACTACCAGGGCAACGGGTACGCTCCCAACCCGCGCACCGAGGAGATGCAGGAGTTCTTCGCCACCTACTCACGGCTCGTCGCCGATTGGATGGCCTATACGGAGGAGAAATGGCGCGCGGTCAGCGACAGTCAACTCGGCTGGAAGCCGCTGCGGGGCCGGTGGAATAGCTGGGACGAGATCTACGCCGATGCCTTTGCGGCGGAGAATCTGGCGCGGGGCGGTGATTCGACGATGCGGCGCTTCGAGAATTCCCAGGTCAAGGGGTCGGCGGCCAGTGCGGTTGCCTGCTTTATGCACGATCTGGACAGCCTACGCCAGATGATGGTGGCGCTCGAAGCCGATGGCGCGGCGGGCAGCCAGCGGGCTGGCGGTGTCTATCCATCACAGCCGATGACCCAGCGCACGGCGAAATCGCCCATCATCCGCAATCCGCGCATCGTTGATGCCGATTAGCGCTGCGCCGACGCACCGCGCCGGTCGCGTAGAACTGAGAAGGCCACCATGCGTGAGACGAGCTTGCGGTGGGGACTCGGCATGGGTGCGGTAGGCGCCGGGGCGGGCATCGTCTCGCTGCTGATCGGCACGGCCCTGACGCCGCTCCAACAGCAGAGCACCCGACCAGAGCAACTGGTGGTCGTGCTCTTCTTGCGTGGCATGGTCGTGCTGCTGTTCCTCGGTGTCGTGCTGGGGCTGGCCTACTATACCGGCGAGCGGGTGGAGCGTGCGCACCCGTGGGCGCTCGTTCAGCCGCCCAGCGGCCACACCTCCAGCTTCAGCGCGAATCGCGCACGTGCGCTGGATGCCGCGGGAGCGGGTGGGCTAGTGCTGATCGGCTATTGGATCGCCACCACCCTCTATCTCTATGCCGCTGCTAGCGCCAGCGGGCGCGGCCCATTCCTCGCGTTCGTTGGCTCGCGGCTGTTCTTCGGCGCCATCTGCCTCCTCTTGGGCGCTGGCATGGGGAGCCTGGGCGCACGCGCCGAGGCCACGCGCCGTCTCCTCCAGGGGCGAGCTGCCCTCACGCCAGAAGCGGAGGAAGCGCCGATCTCCGATGCCCCCGCCGAGACTCCGGCACCGGCTGAGTAGCCCTTCATCGCACCAGCGCCACGCTCACCCTCCCCACACACGAGCAGCGCAACGAGCAGCGCGCCGACTGGGACATCCCGAACCGGCGCGACTCACACCCGGTGTGGCGGCAGCGGTGGCGTCTCGCCAAGCACCCCCCCAGACGCCAAACCGCTCAGCGCCCACGTCCACCGGAGCGACGGAGCGGTTGACTCCCACCCCCCCTCTGGCAATGAGGGCGTATTAGGCCGAGACCTTGACCTCTTCGAGCATGTTGAGCAACTGCGATACCGTAAAGGGCTTCGCGAGCGAGGCATCTGGCTCCAAGTCGCGATGCTGCTCCAGTCGGTCCACCGCGGAGACAAAGATGATCTTGTGCCGGTTGCGCTCCGCGGGATTGGCCCGTAGGGCCTCCATTACCTCCCTGCCATTCAAGACGGGCATCATCAGATCGAGCAAGATCACGCGCGGGCTGTTGGTCTTCGCCAGCAGATCCAGCGCCTCACGCCCATTGCTCGCCGTCTCATAGGGGTAGCCCTCTAAGCCGAGCGTCTCGGTCAGCATCCTACGGATCGCGGGGTCATCATCTACGATGAGTACTGTCGGCAAATGCGCCATGCTCTTCCTCTCTATCTCTCGCGCAGCCAGTCGCGCGGCTCCGCGCGCCCGCCGGTTCCATCATGTAGTGTATACCCATTGCCAACTCCTCTCAGTCCGCCGGTGGTGAGACGATTGGCAGACAGAACTGGAAGTGCGCGCCGTGGCCGGCGCCGCTCTCCACCCAGATATCGCCGCCCATCGCCGTGATGTATTGCTTGCAGATCCACAGGCCCAGGCCCGTCCCACGCACCGAGGTGGTCAGCGTCTGCGGCAGGCGCACGAACTTGTGAAAGAGCCGGTGCTGATCTTCTTGGGCAATGCCCGCGCCGAAGTCCCGCACGCCCAGCACGGCCCAGCGCGCGTGGGCAGCGGCGGCGTGGGGCAGCTTGCGCCCCTGGCCGAGCAATGCCTCGCGCGTCTCAGTGCGCGCGGTGATGCGACAGGGAGCACTCTCCGAGCCGTACTTGAGCGCGTTACTCACCAGATTGGAGAAGACCGTTGGCAGCCGTTCCGCATCGGCATTGACCCACAGGTTGTCGGGCACCTCATTGGTCACCCTCTCCTTCGACTCCGGGGGACAGGTGGCCACGGCTTTCTCCGCGGCGGCCCGCGCCTCCACCGGCACCGGTTCCAGATGCAGTGGCGCGCTGTCCATCCGGTTCACGTCCGCCAGCGTCGCGATCATCCCCGCGAGTTGATCGGTCGCCATGCGAATCTCGTGACCGTACTGCTCCAGCCGCGCCTTGTCGAGCCGATCGGCGTGGCGCCCGATGAGCGAGACATAGCCGTTAATCGTCGTGAGCGGTGTACGGAACTCATGCGATACCGTGAGAATGAAGTCATCTTTCAGGCGGTCGAGCGTTTTCAAATCTTCATAGAGCTTGGCGTTGCTGATCGCGATGGCGGCCTGGCTGGCCAGGCTATGCAGCAGGCCGGTCTCGGCGGGGCTGAACGGCTGGCGCCGACCTGGCGTAAAGACCAATAACACGCCGAGGTGCGATACGCTCGGCTGGCGCTGGTCGCGGTCTACCGGCTGGTCCTGGGTATGATCTGGGCGCTCCATCGGTAGCACCAGGCACGACGTAATCTGCCAATCGGCCAGCCACTTGCCAACGGAAGAGCGGTCATGCCACTCATCCTCAAGTTTATCGAGCACGAGGAATTGCTGGCTCGCCATCGCGCGGTCCAGCCCATGCCATGAGAGGGGGATGCGTACCTCGCGCGCGGGGCCGGGAGTGCCCGTGACGGTGGTTCCGTTTGGCTTGGGCGTCTGCCAGACCAGGTACTTATCCTGTGGATCGAGGAGAAAGACCGCGCATGCCTGGGCACTGGTGAGCCGGACCGCCTGCTCGGATGTAGCGCACAGCGTGGCATCGAGGTCGAGTGAGGCATTGAGGGTCAGCACGGCGTTGTTGAGCACGGCGAGATTGGTGGCTTTCTCTTCGGCCAGTTGGCGCGCGCGCTCGCGACTCTGCGAGAGCTGGGCATTCTCGATGATGATCGCCGCCGCGTGCGCCACCGTCTCGATCAGGCGCTGATGCTCTGGGGCGTAGGCATCCGGATTGGGGCTGCCCGCCACGATGGCCCCCAGCACCTGCGATCCACTCATCAGGGGCGCCGCCAACAGCGAGTGTACGGGAGTGTGACGGTCATCGCCCCAGCCGAGCGTCATCAGGTTCGCGGTCGCCGCGCGCTCTTCTGGCGCGGAGACGCGGACACAGCGCCCAGCTCCCACCTCATGCCACCACGCGGGCAGCCGTGAGGCTGGGCGCGGCTCCGCCATCACGGGTTTGCCATCACGCTCGGCAAGCTCGAACCTGGCTTCAGGATCGCTGGGCTGGCGTACAACACCGGTGGGCTGGTGCAGCAGCAGCACCGCGAAGGATGGCGCATCCACCAGATGCCGCACGACCTCGCGGACTCGCGGATAGAGCGCTGGGAGGTTAGGGGCGCTGCCGCCCGCGGTGCGCAGCACTTCGAGCAGTTCGCCTCGGCTCTCGTTTTGCCGTGCCAGCTCCGCCATGCGCATCGAGCGAGCGACGCGGTCGGCATGCAGCGTGAGCAGCGCTATGTCACTTTTGCTAAACGGCCACTGGGGATCGCGATTGAAGACCGCGATGACGCCGATGACCTCCGCCTCGGTCTGGGACGCGCCCAACGGCCCCGGGCGGAAGATCGGCACGCCCAGGTGCCACGGCGCGTCGGCGCCTGGCGCGGGCGCCGCGCTGGCACCACGCCCCTGGGCGCGGTACTCCTCGCCACTCCAGGTGATCGGCTCGCGGCGCTGCCAGGTCCCGCCGATCAGTCCCTCGCCGAAGCGATAGGTGCGCACGCCAAGAGCCGCCGGCAAGAGGATGGTGGATTGCTGCTCGATCTCATGCTCCGCTGGTAGGTCCATCCGGTTGACCGCGGCGGTCGCATCGCGCAGGATGCCACTGTGGCTGGCGCCGGGGGCGGCGCTGAGGAGCGAAGGATGCACTGGCTGTGAGGGACGACCAGACGCGCCCATGCTCCCCAACGAGGCGCTGAGCCGTGGATGACGCGCGCGGGCACGCAACACCAGCACCTGCCGCGCGCTATCCAGCGTGGCCAACTCGCCGCCATCCGCATGCACCAGGGCGAGGGCGCCATCGAGCGCCTCGGCGAAGAAATCAGCCATCGAGATCGCGAGGTCGCCAGCGATCCCCTCATCGTTGGTCGGCTGGTGCGTGCCCTGGGAGGGGCCTCCGGAGCCATGCCCGCTGAAGGCGTGGTCAGGACCGGTGGACCTCCGCGGACTCTCGTCATGTCGTGGCGGTTGCGGTGATGCCGGCGGCATAGCCCATCCTCACTGTCTCGCGCTGGCTCGCGTATTGCTCAGCAATCCCGTGGCTCTGCAATCCCGTGGCGCCACTGCCTTGCGCCGCATAGGCTACGCCGTATCCACGGCTCAGGATACCACAGGGCCATCAACCTGACAACCTCCACAACGAGCGGGCGGAAATGGGATCGTCCCCCTCCCTAGGGGTAGCGAGCGCGTACCTCAGGCGCCACGAGAAGCAGGGGTCGTGTCACCCTTATGCCTCTCACGCTCCGCTGGTCGTTGCCTTCAGAGTATCCGCGAGCGCACGTAAGAACAACTCGACGTCGGTGACGAGGCCGAGCGCTTGCCCGGTGCCTCGGTCGGCCAGCTTGGTCACGACGGCGGGGTTGATATCCACCACGACGGTGCGCACCGCGGCTGGCAGCATGTTGCCCGTGGCGATGGCGTGGAGCATCGAGGCGGCCATGACCGCGACCTCCACGCCGCGTACCGCTTCGCGCATCCGGTCCTGCGCGCCCATCGCATCGGTGATGACGCCGGGCATCGGGCCATCGTCACGGATCGAGCCGGCCAGCACCAGTTCCACGCGCCGCTCCAGCGCCGCCGCCATGATCCCATCGCCGAGCAGCCCCTTCGCGCGCGCGGCCTCCAGCGAGCCTGCCGCGCGCACCGCGTTGATGGCGTGCAGGTGGTTGCGGTGTCCGTGTTCGACCGGCAGGCCAGTGGCCAGATCCACACCCAGCGACGTGCCGAACATCGCCGCCTCCACATCGTGCGCGACGAGCGCATTGCCCGCGAAAATGGTCTGAATGTAGCCGCCGCGGATCAATTCGGCTATGGAGCCGCGCGCCGCCGTATGGACAATGGCTGGGCCAAGCACGAAGAGGATCTTGCCGCCGTGGGTGCGGGCCGCGCGCATCGCCTCGGCCACATCATGGATGGCCAACGCCTTGGCGCGCTCGGAGGAGACCGGGCTTTGCATGAAGCCAAAGGTTTCGCGTTGGCGCGGGCGCTCCAGTGGCTCGACACGTACGCCATCGTAGCCCACCACCACCTCATCCCCCACCTGAACAGCATGCAGCGGGCAGGCGCGTGCGCGGCTCGCCGCGCGATCCACCACCACCACGACATCCATCTCGATATCCTCGACCGTGAGCCACTGACCACTGACACACACGTGCGTCGGGAGGTTCGTCGTGGAGTAGAAGTCATCCGGCAGCACACCCGCCTGGGTCACCGGCGCCGTGCGCGCGTTCCGCTCGACCACGGGCGCCGCGCCCAACTGACGCAGTTCGCCCATCAGTTCGGTCAGTCGCGCGTCGCTCTCAGCGAGTACCTCGATCCGCGCGTAACTCGGCTCGGTCTCGCTCTGGCCGATGCGCATCTCGTGGACACGGAAGCTGGCGCCAGCATCCTCGATGACCCCCCAGACGCGCGGCAAGATGTACGAATCAATGATGTGCCCACGCAGTTCGAATTCGGTGCTGGCCATCGTACCCACCCCGCCTTGTGAATCGTTGCTTTGCGCCGCGAGCCATCTGTGCCCCACGCGAGCCATCCGTGCCTCAGAGGCAGTGTAACACGCGCGGCGCGCATTGCGCTTGACGCGCCGTCCGCCTCATGCCTATGATGCGGTGTTTGAGCGCACCGCTCCTCTCCCCCGGCGCACGGGCCGCATGACCCGCACGCGATGTGCGCTGGTAAAAGCGACAGGCGTCCGTGGTAGAGTCCTTAGAGGAGAAAAATCGGCCACCGCGGCTTCGAGGGCATGCGATCCCAGACCAATCTACCGCTCGGCTGTCACGAGGTCGCTTCCGTTGGGAGGTTGTGCAGATGAAAATCCATGAGTATCAGGCGAAAGATATTCTCCGCCACTATGGCATCCCCGTCTCGCCGGGCAAAGTGGCGACCACGCCAGAGCAGGCGGAACAGATCGCCCGCGAGTTTGGCGTCCCAGTAGTGGTGAAGGCGCAGGTCTATGTCGGCGGGCGCGGCAAGGCGGGAGGCGTGAAATTCGGCGAGACGCCAGAGCAGGCGCGCACGGTGGCCGGGCGGATCTTGGGCATGGATATCAAGGGCCTCACGGTCGAGAAGGTGCTCATCGGTCCCAAGGTGGACATCCAAGAGGAATATTACATTGGCGTCGTGCTGGACCGCGCCTCCCAGGCGCCCGTCGTGATGGTCAGCGCCGCGGGCGGTGTGGATATCGAGGAAGTCGCCGAGCAGACGCCAGAGAAGATCCTCAAGTACGTCGTGGACGTGCGCTGGGGGCTGCCAGCTTTCCAGGCGCGCGACCTACTGGAGCGCGCGGGCATGCCGCATATCGTCATCGCTCAAGGGGGCGCCATCCTCGCCGCGCTCGTCCGCGCCTTCCTGGAAAGCGACGCGACCCTCGCCGAGATCAACCCGCTCGCGCTCACGCGCGACGGCCAGGTGATCGCCGCCGATGCCAAGATCCTCATTGATGACAACGCCCTGCCGCGCCAGAAGGAGTATGCCACCTGGGCCGAACCGGAAGAGGCCAATCCGCTGGAGTTCGAGGCCAAGGCGGAAGGGCTGACCTACGTCAAGCTTGACGGCAGCGTGGGCATTATTGGCAACGGCGCCGGCCTGGTGATGACCACGCTGGATATGGTGGCCCGCGCGGGCGGCCAGCCCGCCAACTTCCTCGATATCGGCGGCGGCGCCAAGGCCGAGACGATGAAGAAGGCGCTGCTCTTCGTCTCACGCGATCCGCAGGTGAAGGGCATCCTCGTCAATATCTTCGGCGGCATCACCCGCGGCGAAGAGGTCGCCAGGGGCATCATTCTGGCCCAACAGGAACTTCCCCCCGGCATGCCCATCGTCGCGCGCCTCTCGGGCACGGGCGAGGTCGAGGGCCGCGCGCTGCTCGCGGACGCCGGCCTGACCTGGGGCACGGATATGCGCGACGCCGCGCAGAAGATCGTCGCTGAGATCGCCGCGAAGGGAAAGTAACGTGAGCATCCTATTCGATACGACATCGCGCGTGCTCGTCCAGGGCATCACCGGAGGCGAGGGGCGCTATCACACGCCGCGCATGATCCAATCGGGCGTCAACATTGTCGGTGGCATAACCCCTGGCAAGGGCGGCCAGTCCGTTGAGGGCGTGCCGGTCTTCGATACGGTGGAACACGCCCGGCTACGGACGGGCGCCAACGTCTCCTGCATCCTCGTGCCACCGCTTGGGGCCGCCAACGCGGTGATGGAGGCCGCCGCCGCTGGCATCGAGCTGGTCATCTGCCTGACCGAATTTATCCCCGTGCTGGATATGACCCGTGTGATGGCCTTTCTCAAGGAGCATCCCACACGCCTCATTGGCCCCAATTGCCCAGGGCTAGCGACGCCAGGCGCGGGCAAGATCGGCTTCATGCCCTACCATATCTTCAAAGAGGGCGTGGTTGGCTTCGTCTCGCGCTCTGGCACGCTCACCTATGAGGTCGTGGCGCTGCTCTCGGAGGCGGGCCTGGGGCAATCCACGTGCGTCGGCATCGGCGGCGATCCCATCATCGGCACCAGCTTCCTCGATTGCCTCCGCCTCTTCGAGGCGGACCCGCGCACCGAGGTGGTGGTGATGTGCGGCGAGATCGGCGGCAGCGATGAAGAAGACGCCGCCGCCTACGCCAACACGATGACGAAGCCAGTGGTCGGCTTTATCTCTGGGCGCACGGCCCCGCCGGGCAAGCGCATGGGCCACGCGGGCGCCATTATCTCTGGCAAGACGGGCACGGCGCAAGGCAAGGTCGAGGCGCTGGTGGCCGCGGGCGTGCCGGTCGCCGAGACCATCTTCGACATTCCCACGCTGACGCGCCAAGCGCTGGAGCGCTAGGCTCACCACCAACCGGACCTTCCCCGCACGGCAAGGTCCGGTTGCCCCTCAGTCCCCATTCCAGTCTTCGCCGTCCCTGGTCTCGCGAGCAAGGAGCGGGAGCAAGGAGCGGGAGCAAGGAGCGGGGGATTTAGGTCGGCGTCCCCACGGGCATGCGCGCCGCCGCGCGTGCGGCCGCACGGCGGCGCCGCCGCCCAGCGAGGAGCGCGATCACGGTCACCAGCAGGCCAACGGCGGCCACAGTGGCGACATCCAGCCCGACGCTCGCGGGGCGGTTCAACAGATCGAGCGGCCCAGTGCTCGACTGGGGTGTGGGCAACTTCTCGGTCTGCGCCTGTTGCTGCGCGTAGGTGAGATACGGCGTGACGGCCCCGAAGGTGGGGTAGCTCTGCCGCAGAGATTGCAGCAGGGTCGCCGCCTGATGCCAGTGGCCCGCTGCGGTCGAGGCGTACGTCGTCAGCGCCTGGCGCC
>JADMIN010000691.1 GCA_015478575.1 Ktedonobacterales bacterium
CTGCAAGAGCGCCGTGGCTATGCCGACCAGCGCCACCACGTTATTGGAAATCACCGGCATCGCTCCACCTCCATTCGCAGCCGCCCCCACAGCGGCGACCAGGGGATCTGTATCGGCAGTCTCAGCATCGGCAGACTTGGCTGCCCACCCTGCATATCAGTGTGGCTGGCCGATATTAAACCGGCATAGAAGCGCGATGAAACTTGCGCGAAATCCCTCCCACGCGGTCGCGACAATCAAGCGTCTGCCCTTGGGCGACCAGAGCGTTGCCAGGATTCGCTCAAGCCGTGGGTTCGCGGCGAGGCCCCAGTGGAGGCAGGCAGGACACCACAACGGGAGCGCCTTGCTTCACGCCATCTTGATCTGGCTTTCATCCCGCTCGTATGCGGGTTCAAACGAGACTTAACACCTCCATCTCACGCTCTGTGTAGAAGCCCTGCTTACGGAGAGACGCGGTACGGGAGAAGTTTTGGAGGTGCGCCATGCGCGTCGCGCTCGTAACTGAGAACTTTCTGCCCAAGCTAGATGGCGTGACGCGCACGCTGGCCATGCTACTGGAACATCTGGAGCGCCACGGCGATCGCGTGCTGGTGCTGGGGCCGGAGACGGCTCCCAAGCGCTACGCGGGTGCGCGTATTCTACGGGCGCCGGGTGTGCCGCTGCCCTTCTATCCTGAGTTGCGGCTGCTCCTTCCTCGGCCAGAATTCGGGCGTATGCTCAGTCGATTTCGGCCGGATATCGTGCATGTGGTCGATCCCATGGCACTCGGCGCGGCGGGCATCCGCTGGGCACGGCGTCTGCGCGCGCCGCTGCTCGCGTCGTACCATACCAATCTCGCCGAGTACTGCACCCACTTCCACATGGGCATGCTGGCAGGCCCCGTATGGGCGTACCGGCGCATGCTGCACAACCAGTGCGATGCCACCCTCTGCCCGTCTCCCTCAACGATGCTCCAACTTCACCGGCGTGGCTTCTCGCAACTCGGCGTCTGGGGCCGTGGCGTGGACGCATCACTCTTCCATCCCGCGCGCCGCTCGATGGCCTGGCGCACGCGGATGACTGGAGGCGACACACGGCCGATCCTCCTCTATGTGGGCCGACTCTCACACGAGAAGAACCTCGAGATCTTGGCCCGCGCCTTCTGCTCGCTCCGTGACCTAGAGGCCCAATTGGTGATCGTAGGTGATGGACCAGCCCGTGCCCAGCTCGAGCGCCTGCTGGCGGGGCAGCCGGTGACCTTCACGGGCTATCTGCGTGGGGAGGCGCTGGCGACGGCATATGCCTCGGCCGATCTGTTCGCCTTCCCTTCACTGACCGAGACCTTCGGGCAAGTGGTGCTGGAGGCGATGGCCAGTGGCCTACCAGTGGTGGCGTTCGATGCCGAGGGAGTCTGCGATCTGGTCTCCAGCGAGCGCACCGGTTATCTCGTGCGGCCGGGCGACGCCGATGGCTTTGCCAGCGCACTGCGCACGCTCATGAGTACACCGGAACCCCGACTACGGTTGGGTATCTGCGCGCGGCTACACGCCGAGCAGCGCGCCTGGGGCCAGGTAATGGACGAGCTGATACAGGTGTATGAGTTGCTCATCGCACGCCGAATGGGACGCGCGGCATGATACCACGGTGGGGTAAGATGTTGGAGTGGTGAACCCGTTCTTGTCAACAACTTTCGAACAGACGCGGCATGAGCGGTATGAGGAGTGGAGTGCGAGTCGGCCTAATGCTCCACCGTCTGGGCGGCGCCATTGGGTACTAGGGTGTGTCTGACGAATCATGGTTCCAGCCAGATGACGAGGGAGGCGAGG
>JADMIN010000692.1 GCA_015478575.1 Ktedonobacterales bacterium
AGATCAACGCGCTCTGGTACAACGCCCTGCGCACGCTCGCCGACTTTCTGGCCGCGCGCGGTGACACGGCGGCGTGCCACTATACGGCGATGGCTGAGCGCGCGCGGGCCTCGTTCCGCGCCCGCTTTGTGCGCCCAGATCATCCATCGCTCGCCGACGTCGTTGATGGCCCCGATGGCGATGATCCGCGCCTGCGCCCGAACCAGATCTTCGCGGTCTCGCTGCCCTTTCCCCTGATCGAGGGCGAAGTGGCCGCTGGCGTGGTGCGCGCGGTGGGGCAGGCGCTGCTCGTCACCTGCGGTCTGCGCTCGCTCAGCCCCGATGACCCGGCATACCAGGCGTATTACCACGGCGACCAGCTCCAGCGCGACGCCGCCTACCACCAGGGCACCGCCTGGGCCTGGCTGATCGGCCCCTATGCTGAGGCGTACGCGCGCGTGTCTGGCAATGACGCCGCGGCGCTGGCGCTGCTGCGCCCCTTCGCCCACCACCTGCGTGATGCTGGCCTAGGCACCATCTCCGAAATCTTCGATGGCGAGCCGCCCCATCCGCCGCGCGGCACCATCGCGCAGGCGTGGAGCGTGGCCGAGGTGCTGCGTGTCTGGCGCCTGCTTGAGCACGCCCCTCCCGACAGGGCGGTGGAATCTCCGCCCGCCTCTGTTTGATGGCGCCGCGATGCTGCGCTATACTCCGGGGGACCGTGAAGATATCGGGCGCGTTTCGAACAGTGGCTTGATGGCATCGGCCAACCCGCGGGCGTGAGGAGAGCAGGAGATGAGCGAGCCATCACAGGCGCCGCACCCATGCGCGGAGGCGCCCGCCAACACCGCCACGGCGCCGACGCCGCTCCCCGCGTTCGCCGACGACCTCCGCACCGCCCAGGCCCTCCGCGCCGGAGATGAGGCGGCCTTCGTCGCGCTCATTGATCGCTACCACGTGGCGATGTTGCGCCTGGCGTTAGTCTACGTGTCAGATCGCGCGGTCGCTGAAGAAGTCGTGCAGGATGCGTGGATCCGCGTCTTACGCGGCATCCATGGCTATGCGGGGCGCGCCGCGCTGAAGACCTGGCTCTTTCACATCCTGGTCAACTGCGCCAAGACGCGTGCCCAGCGCGAGCGCCGCAGCGTGCCCTTCTCGGCGCTGGCCGATGACGCCGATGACGCCGATGAGGCGCCCATAGACGCCGACCGCTTTCTGCCGCCCGACGCGCCGCGACATCCGGGCGGGTGGCTGGCGCCCCCTCACGCCTGGGACGAGCTTCCCGAAGAGCGGCTGCTCTCGCGCGAGACCTACGCCCGCGTCGAGCACGCGATCGTAGCCTTGCCCCCCCGTCAGCGCGAGGTCATCACCCTGCGCGATATCGAAGAATGGACCGCGGAAGAGGTCTGTAACTTCTTAGGACTCTCCGAGTCGAATCAGCGGGTCCTGCTGCATCGCGCGCGCCTGCGCGTGCGGCAAGAAATCGAGCGCTATCTCAGAGAAGAATAGAGCCATGATGCGCACGCCAAACTCGCTGACTTGCCGTGAGGCCGTGGATCTCATCACGGACTATCTCGACGCGGCCCTTCCTTCTCCGCTGCTCACCACCTACGAGCGCCATCTGACCGCATGCCCAGAGTGCGACATCTTCCTACGCCAGATACGATCCACCATCTGGCTCACGCACCGCCTGGCGCTCCAGCCAGCGCCACCTGGCACGCGGGAGGCGCCGCTCCGCGTATTCCGCGCGTGGAAGAACGGTGACCAGACCATCCTTCACGACACCTTCGACATCTGATGGCCGCCACCCTAGACGCGCCGATAC
>JADMIN010000693.1 GCA_015478575.1 Ktedonobacterales bacterium
GGAATAGCCGTGAGGATGCGTCCGGCGCGCCCGCCAGCCACGACGCGACGCCTGTGACGGGCCAGCGGAGATGTTTGCGCCTCCCACCACGTTGACGCGCGCGGAAAGCACAGACTACCATTAGAGCAGGATGAACAAGACTACGCGCTCGCCCATCGTCTTGATGGCGCTCACCATCTTTGTGGATTTTACCGGATTCGGGCTGATCATTCCCCTGCTGCCATTCTGGGCCAAGCGGCTGGGCGCCGATGCGTTTGGCGTCGGTCTCGTGCTCACCGTCTATGCCCTGGCGCAGTTGCTCTTCACGCCCATCCTCGGCTCCCTCTCCGACCGCTATGGCCGACGCCCGATTATTCTCGCTTCGCTAGGTATCGAGGCGTGTGGCTTCGCGCTTACCGCGCTTTCCGGCTCGCTGCCGCTGCTGCTGTTAGCACGCTTCGTCGGTGGCCTGGGCGCCTCGAATATTGGCTCGGCGCAGGCCGTCGTCGCCGACGTGACCCCACCAGAGGGCCGCGCCCGTGGTATGGGGCTGATCGGCGCCGCCATCGGCCTGGGATTCGTCGTTGGCCCCGCGCTCGGCGGGACGCTCGCCACTCATGGCTTGGCCACGCCCTTCTGGGTGGGAATGGGCGTCGCCCTGGCGAACACGCTCCTAGTGGCGCGCTTCCTGCCCGAGACACGCCGCCACGCCTCGCGCGCCCGCGCCAAACGGGGCGTCATCGCGCTGACCAGCGGATGGCGGCGGATGGCCCACCAGCCCGTGATCGCCCGGCTCGTCACGATCAATCTGCTCTTCACGATGGCCTTTAGCGCGATGGAGGCCGTCTTCCCGCTGCTGACGTTGCGCCGCTTCGGCTGGGGCGCCGCGCAGAATGGCTATCTCTTCACCTACATCGGCGTTCTGGTCGTGGGCATGCAGGGCGGGCTGGTCGGGCGGCTGGTGAAACGCTGGGGTGAGCGCCGACTGCTGTTCGCCGGTTTGGCGCTGCTGGCAGGCGGACTGGCCCTGCTACCGGTCATCGCCAATCTGTCCGCGCTGTTGCTGGCGCTCGGTTTCCTTAGCGTCGGAGAGGGCGCCGTGACGCCGACCATCTCCGCGCTGCTCTCGCTGGCCAGTTCGGCGGATGCGCAGGGCGAGACGCTTGGCTTGGCGCAGGGCGTCAGCGGGCTGGGGCGCGTCCTCGGTCCGCTGCTGGGTGGCGCGCTCTTTGCGCTGGTGGGCGCCAGCGCGCCATTCGTCGTTGGCAGCGCGCTCGCGCTCTGCGCGGCTGGCGTCGCCGCACCATCCCTGGCGCCGTCTCGCGCACCCGTGCGGCTGGCTGCCCGCGCGCCTCGAGCGCACTCTCCCTCCCCTGCTCCCGCCCGCGTTCCTCGCACCCGCGCGGCGGTGGCCAGTCGCCGCTCCTCAGCCCACCACACGCATCAACTCCCCACCCGCGTCCGCTACTAGCGCCTGCCGACGCGGCCCCTCCTCAGCCACGCTGGCCCGCCTATCAGGCTCGTCGCGCGGCTAGTCGTGCGGTAGAGTGGCCCCAGTCGGCTTCGGCCCGGCCGTGGCCGTCACCCCCGCGGTCGGCTTCGGCCCAGTCGTGGCGGTTGGCGTGGGTTTAGGCGTGGGTGTCGCGGTCGGTAGTGGTGTGGCCGTGGGTGTCGGCGCTGGTGTCGCGGTCGGCGTAGGTGTGGCCGTCGGCGCTGCTGTAGGTGTCGGCGCTGCTGTCGCGGTCGGCGTGGTCGTTGGCGCTGGTGTGGGCTTCGGTGTGGGCTTCGGTGTGGGCTTCGGCGCGGGAGTGCTTCGCGCCGTGG
>JADMIN010000694.1 GCA_015478575.1 Ktedonobacterales bacterium
CCTCGATGACCCAGAGGGTGTAGTTGACGTAGCGTATGGCGCGGTAGTTGACGCCAGCGACGGCATCCGCCACCTCTTCCGGGTCCGGGGCTGGCGGCTGGATATAGGCCCCCACCGGAGCTGGTGGCTGAGCATGGGCCACGGGATATGCCTGGGCCGGTGGCGGGGGATAGGCATGAGCCAGTGGTGGGGGATGGGCCGCGCCCCGCGCTGGAGGATACGCCTGAGCCGGTGGCGGAGGATAGGCCGCCGCGCCACCACCCTGCGCCTGCTGCGCTGGGGGATAGGCGCCCGCGCCCTCTAGTGGCTCCTCTCGCGTGGAATGGTAGACCGACTCGCCCGGCTGCGCGTAGGCTGGCTGGTTCTCGTATTCGATGGGCGGCAGATCCCGCAAAGGCGGGAAGCGCTCGTCACCCTCCATAGTGGTCCTCCTCAGGTCGCCTCCCGCGTGGCCTTTGCCCAGAACCGGCGGCTGGTCGCGCAATCGGGCAGACCTACGCCACAGCAATGCATCATGTGTGCCACCGTGGATGTGTCGCGTTGCTTGGGTGGCCCGGCGCGCTGGCATCGCGGGCGGCCCACGCCGTAGAATCTGGTCGACATCTCTGGCAATGACGGCTGGTAGTGGATGGGCTATCGAGTGGCGGGCACGATGCCCCCGCGATGGCATTCGCGGGCGGTGATGCTCAGCCCAATGGGAAAGGATCCCCTTCTATGCGCCTTCCAACGCAACGGGCAACGGACCTCAGCGGGCGGCTCACGGGGCCGCTCACAACTCGGCTCGCGACGGGTCTCTCAGAGCGGCTCTCAGAGCGGCTCTCAGAGCGGCTCTCAGAGCGGCTCTCAGAGCGGCGGCGGCGCCCGTTGGTGGCGGGGCTGGGCCTGGGGACGGTCGCGTTCGGTGCCGCGCCGGTGCTGGCGCCGCGCCTCTTCGCGCGTCTCTTTGGCATGGCCGCGCCCGACCACGCCACCATCTCGCTGATGCGCTCGCTCGGCGTGCGTGATGCCGTGCTGGGTATGGGCCTGTGGTCGGCGGCATCACACGGTGGCACATATGCCCCCTGGCTGCTGGCGCGCCTGCTCACCGATGGCGGCGATACCGTGGCGGTGGGGCTGGCCGTGGCCCGTGGCGCGCGCCATCCCCGCTTCCTCGCGCTGGGGGGGCTGGCGCTGGGCGCCGCGCTCTGCGACGCCACGCTCTATCTCGCCGCTCGCCGCGTGCGCCGAGGCTAGCGCGGCCACATCAGGGAGGCCACATCATGGCAGAGCCGGAGGCGGGACCAGCGCGCCCCTCGCTGCGCGTGGTCTATCTCACGATGCAGCCCGCGCCCGTGGTGAACGCCATCATCGAGACGTGTGAGCGGCTGGGCCACCACGTGCCGTTGGTGGTGACGGCGCCGAGCCGCACGCCAGGGCGAGAGGACGCCGCGGGCGCGTTCGTGACCCACCTGCGCCCAACCGTGGACGCGCTCGTCCTCCGTCACCCGCGCCCGCTGCTGGGCTACCTGCGCGGCGTGGAGCCTGATCTGCTGCTCGTCGCGGGCTTTCGTTGGCGGCTGCCCGCCGAGGTGCTGGCGTTGCCCCGGCTCGGTTGCGTCAATGCGCACCCCTCGCTCCTGCCGCGCTATCGTGGCCCGAATCCGCTCTACTGGCAGGTGGCCAATGGTGAGACGGAGATCGGCCTGACGCTGCACCGCATGGATGCTGACTTCGACACGGGAGCGATCCTGGCGCAACGCACGCTGCCCCTGGCACCCGACGATGACATTGATAGCCTCTTCCCCAAGCTGCACGCCGCGGG
>JADMIN010000695.1 GCA_015478575.1 Ktedonobacterales bacterium
CCCACATGAGCCAGAATCCCGCCGATGGCCAGCGCCCACGGGTGCTGGTCATCCACGGCCCCAACTTGAATCGGCTTGGCCAGCGCGAGCCAGAGATCTACGGCACGACGACGCTCGCGGAGATTGATGCGCGTCTGCGCGCGCGCGGCGAGGAGATGGAATGCGACGTGCTGACGTACCAGTCCAACCATGAGGGCGCGCTGATTGACTACATCCAGATGGAAGCGAGCATGGCGCTGGGAATCGTCATCAATCCCGGAGGCCTCACACACACCAGTGTCGCGCTACGCGATGCGCTGGCCGGCGCGGGTTGCCCGGTGATCGAGGTGCATCTCTCGAATATGCACGCGCGCGAGCCGTTTCGCCACACCTCGCTCATCGCGCCCGTCTGCCGAGGACAGATTCTTGGCCTCGGCTGGCTCGGCTACCTCTACGCGCTCGAGGCGTTGCTGGCCATCAGCCGAGCGCAAAGAGACCCGACATGAAGTGCGTCTGGCGTGAAGTGCGTCTGGCGTGAAGCGCATCTGGCGTGAAGCGCGCCGTGCCTCCTAATCGCAGGGCAATCGCATGTTCAAGCAAGGGGTGAAGGAGCGGAGTCGGGTAGACTGGAGGGCGTGAGCGGACGCGAAGGGGCGGCGGAAGGAGGAGCGGATGCGGGGCTTGGTCGAGCACTTTGCCGGGTTGGAGGATCCGCGGGTGGCGCGCAGTCAGCGCCATTCGCTGCTGGCGATCATCACGATTGCGCTGTGCGGGGTGATCTGTGGAGCCGAGAGCTGGGTGGAGATCGAGCAGTTCGGACAGGCCAAGGCTGAGTGGTTCACCAGCTTCCTGGAGTTGCCTGGCGGCATCCCGTCGCATGACACGTTTGGGCGCGTCTTCGCGCGCCTTGATGCGCAGCAGTTTGAGGCGTGCTTCGCCGAGTGGATGCGGGCGGTGGCCGGCGTGCTCCCCGCGCAAGTGATCGCGCTGGACGGCAAGACGGTGCGCCGCTCGCACGACCGCATGGCGGGCAAAGCGGCGCTGCATCTGGTCAGCGCGTGGGCGAGCGCCAACCGAGTGGTGCTGGGGCAGGTGGCGGTGGACGACAAGTCCAACGAGATCACGGCTTTTCCGCAGCTCTTGCGCCAGTTGGCGCTCTCGGGCTGCATCGTGACCATTGACGCGATGGGCTGCCAGACGGCCATCGCCGAGCAGATCCTGGCGCAGAAGGCGGACTATGTGCTGGCGCTGAAAGACAACCATCCGACCCTCTATGACGAGATGCAAGATACGTTCGCCCTTGCGCGCGCCAGTGGCTTTGCCGAGTACGCTCCCAGCGTCTGGGACTATGGGCGCCAGGTGGGCAAGGGCCACGGTCGGCTGGAGATTCGCGAGCACTGGGTGCTCTCGGATCCAGGCGTGCTGGCCTATCTGAGCGAAGCGGTCCCCTGGCCGGGGTTACGCGCGATTGGCCTGGTGGAAGCCCAACGGCGCTGGCGCGAGGGCCAGAGCGAGCGCGAAGCGCGCTACTACCTGCTCAGCCGCCCGCTCTGCGCGCAGCAGTTTGCCGAGGCCGTCCGCAGCCATTGGGGGATCGAGAATCGGGTCCATTGGCTGCTGGATATGGCCTTTCGTGAAGATGAGAGCCGGGTCCGCATGGGCGATGCGGCTGAGAACTTCGCCGTCTTGCGCCGCTTGGCCCTGCATCTGCTCAAACAGGACACCACGGCCAACTGTGGCATCAAAGCCCGACGCCTCAAAGCCGGCTGGAGCACCCACTACTTGCTCCACATACTGACTGGTTGAACATGCGATTGCCCTG
>JADMIN010000696.1 GCA_015478575.1 Ktedonobacterales bacterium
GGATAGTGCCGTATCACCGCACTCACCCCCGCATTGATGCCCTCTTTCTCTGCGAACAGGACCTTCCCGTTCCCGTCAACCGCGAACTCCAGCCCATAGCCGTACATCCGCCTCCACTCCTCCCCGACATGGTGTAGCACCTGAGGCGTAAAAAATGCACGCACGGATGGGGCAGAGAGCAATACGCCTGCTTTGAGTTTGCGCAGAAACTGGTCTAGGTCGGTCGCGGTGATATACGCGCCACCATCAGGCGAACCAATGGGGGGGTACGAATAGATATTTTTCTTCCAAGCCACAATGACGCCTTGATCATCACGCAGCGGATCATATCCCTCGGCGACATCCTCACTATTGTCAGCGACCACATCCATGCGGAAGAAATCCGAGTGGAGCATGCCAGCAGGTGCGAAGATCCGCTGGCGCACGTAGTCCCGATAAGACAGCCCGGAGGCCTTTTCGATGAGCAAGCCCAGCAGAACATAGCCGCAATTGCAGTAACGACATCCCTGACCCGGCGGAAAATTGGGAGGCTTGTAGGCAAATTGGGGAAGAAAGTCAGCCGTCTCCCGCACCGCATAGTTGGGCTTGGTCTTCCAGAGATCGGCGTAGTCTTCCCCGCTCTCTTCGTCTGCATCATCGCCAATCCCTGATGTATGGGTCAAGAGGTGATAGACCGTCACCGTGGGCGCGATGGCCGTCTCATGCAATCCCAGCACATCGAGGACCGGTGCATCGAAGGCCAAAACGCCCTGCTCGATGAGCTGCAAGATGGCGACGGCGGTAAAGAGCTTGGTGACTGAAGCGGTATCGAAGCGGGTGGCAACACTGTTGGGGATTCTCCAGGAGCGGCTGGCATAGCCAAAGGCGCCGGCAAACAATTGGACGCCACCCCGCGTAATCAAGGCAACGCCTGAGAAGGCCTCTCGGTGCGCACGCTGCTGGAGATAGCGATCAAGTTCATCTGTATCAGTCACCATTCGCTCTGTGCTCCTTCCTGACCGCTCGTCGCGGGTGTACTCGTCAATGTACTCGTCCTAGAGCGCCATCGGCGATCAGATATCTACCGCACATCCGCGCCGGGCACCAGTTCCGGTCGCTTACCTCGCGGGCGATCAGTGCCTCAGTGACCATGCATGGCTGACGCCTGAGGAGTCGCGCCCGCATTGCCAAACACGTTCTCATGAGCGTATGGCAGCGGCTGCCTGATGTGTGTCAGGGCTGATAGGACGGGGCGCGGTCTAGGGTGCGGCGATTGCCATCCGGGATGTAGGGCAAGCCGCGGACCCATCCTGAGGGGGCCATGGGGCCTCTTCAGGGCGCGCGCGGCGGCGGGGCGAGGATGCGGCGCAGTTGGATGAGTGGGGCGGCGAGCAGTAGCACGGCGGTCACGCCATAGAGCAACTGGCGCGTGGTGCGGGCACGGGGGGAGAGCAGACGCGCGGGGGCGAGCGCGGCGGTGAAGGCGACGGCCTGCGCGACGCCCGCCGCTTTGCCGACAGACGTGGAGCCGAGGGGGACGCGGCGCACCCAGCCAAAATAGGTGGCGAGGGCGAAGGCGAAGGGCGCGCTGAAGCGCGCCAGCAACAATGCTACCAGCCAGCGCGGTAACAATCGCCGCGCGCCCAGGGTGAGCGCGAGCGCCGCCCAAGACTCGTAGTCGGCGACGGCATCTAGGTACGCGCCGAGGCGAGTCTGGCGCCCGGTGCGGCGGGCGAGGGCGCCATCCGCGATGTCGCTGGCGCCGCCGATCACGAGCGCGGCGAGGGCGGCGGGCTGGGGGGCGGGTCGCGCGGCGAGCAGG
>JADMIN010000697.1 GCA_015478575.1 Ktedonobacterales bacterium
CTTCCTAGATGCGCGCACTAGCCGCGCTGAATAGCCGCGCGCGCTAGCCGCGCTGTCATTGTAGGCTGATATGCCTGAGAATGCGCTTAGGGAGAGCTTAAGAGCCGCTGGCGAGTTCCGCCGCCGGCTGGCATCGCCTCCATCCGCCTCGCTTCCGACCGAGCGCGCCCCAAATGGACTGGTTGACGTTCAGCCCGTTTGCGGTCATACTGCGCCCAAAGCATCCAGCGCGCGCCGCACCAGAGGAGCCGCATACGATGAGTCAGTCACCGCCAGCGCCGCTTCTGCGCCTGCGTGAGGCGGATATCGTGCGCCTCTGCGGGTTGGGCGCGGCGGCGCGTGGGTTGGAACTCGCGAGCCACCACGCCATCACGCGCGGGCGGCGCGATGGCGCGCGACTGGAGGCGACCGTCGAGGATGATGGCGCGTGCGCGGCGTGGATCGAGCTGCGGGGCGAGCCAGCCCCCGCCGCGATACGCTGGGGATGCGTCCGCCATCGGGGCGACGACGACGCCGCGACCCCTGGCGCGCTCGGCTGCGCCCACGTCGCGAGCATTCTGACGGCGTGGCTGCGCCATCCAGAGGACTTTCATACCGACGCGTCGGCGGCACCACCGGTCCCCACATCCGCCGACGAGACCGCCGCTCGCCCACATCTGCGCCAGCCGGCGCTGCTGGCCGCGCCCAGAACCGCGCGTCCACGTGGCGGCGGCACGCTGGCGGAGGAACTGGGGCGGCTGCCAGCGGGGGAACTGGTCGCGATGGCGCGGCGGGTGCTCGGCATGGAGCCAAACGAGAGCGAGGCACGGGCGTTGCTGGCTGCGACCCTCGCCAATCCCATCCCGCTGAACGCGCTGGTGGCGCGACTGGAGCCAGAGGCGGGCGCACTGCTCTCGACCATCGTACTGGTCGGGGGCGGCGTCACCTCGGCTGATCTCGATGCCCTGGCCCAGCGCTCCGGGCGGGCCGTCAGCGCGGTGCGGGCGGAGGCGACACTGCTGGAGCGGCACGGGCTGCTCTTCCGCGTGACGGGCGCGGCACCCGCGTCACGCGCGCACACCTGGCGCCAGCTCGCCGGCTGGCGCGTGCCACCGGAGATTCGTGCCAGCCTGGCGCCGACTCTGCCGATCGAGCCACTCGGCACCCCGCATGATGCCGCTGGTCCGCCACTGCTCGCCATGGAGGTCGAGGGCGCCCAGACCACAGCCCACACCACGGCCCACACCACGACTCAGGCCACGAAGGCGCGGAGTCCGCGTATCGAGCGGGCCACGCCGCATACCACCTGCCTGGCGCTCGCGCTGTTGGCACATGCCCCCGCTCCCCTGGGGCCGCTCGCGCCCCCCGCCGTGGCGGCACGGCCCGTGGGCACACAGCGACCGGCCAACCATGCCTTCGCGCTGGTGGCGGGCGACCTCGCGCCGGAGCGACTGGCCGAGCTGGCGCGGGGGGCCGGTCTCGCGCCGGGGCTAGCACGCCTGGCGCGGCGCGTGTTGCTCTGGGCGCGCGAGCGTGAGCCAGGGCAGCCCCTAACCAATCTGGCCGCCATGCCCCCCGCTGAGCACGCGCACGCGCTGCGCGCTGGCTTCCGTCTCTGGCTCACCGCGGAGTCGCCCGCGGAACTGGCCGACCTCGATCTCGCCCCCGGCGGGGTCGTCGCGCGCTATGACCCGACCCATCTGGCGTTTCGCCCCGCCGCGCTGGCGGCGGAGATCGCGGAGGCACGCGGCTTCGTCGTGCGCGTCGTCGCGCTCGCCCAAACTGGCGCCTGGTACGCGCTGGATGCCCTGCTCGATCTGA
>JADMIN010000032.1 GCA_015478575.1 Ktedonobacterales bacterium
CCGCGGGCGCGCTGAACTCGATGCGCTCGACGTTGGGCATGATCCTTGGGCCAGCCGCCGCGGGACTGCTCATCGCGGTCTTCGGCTTGCCGGGCGCGTTTGGAGTTGATATGGCCACCTTCATCGTCTCCCTGGCCATGCTGCGCCTGATGCGCGCGGTACCCCCGCCGCCCGACGCCGAGCGCCCCAGCGTGCGGCGCGTGCTCGAAGGCCTGCGCTATGCGAGGAGCCGCCCGGAATTGCTCGGCACGTATATCGTGGATATGGTGGCGATGTTCTTTGGCATGCCGACGGCGCTCTTCCCGGTGCTCGCCGTGCAGTACGCGCGCGGCGGGTTCGCTGATGGAGCCGCGACGGCGCTGGGCTTCCTGTATGCCGCGCCCGCCGCTGGCGCGTTCCTGGCGTCGGCCACGAGCGGCTGGACGAGGCACATCCACCGGCATGGGGTGGCGGTGCTCCTCGCGGCGGGCGCCTGGGGAGGAGCGATCACATTCATGGGGCTGGCGCCCTCGCTGCCCTGGGCGCTCTTCTTTCTCGCCCTCGCGGGTGGGGCGGATATGATCAGTGGCCTCTTTCGCGGCACGATCTGGAACCAGACCATTCCTGACGCGCTGCGTGGCCGCCTCGCCAGTATTGAACTGATCAGCTATAGCAGCGGCCCGCTCCTGGGCGATGTCGAGTCGGGTGTGGTGGCGAGCGCGTTCAGTCCGCGCCTCGCGATCTTTTCCGGTGGTATCTTCTGTGTGCTCGGCGTAGGCGTGCTCGCGCTGCTGCTCCCTCGATTCCGCCACTATGACGGCAGAAGCGCGTTGCCGCATGCGCCGCCGCTCGCGCGCGTGAGCGAGCAGGCGAGCCAGCCAGGGCTGGAGAAGACGACGTAGCGGATCCGCGTCGGCTCGGTAGGCGCGAGCACCATGCGGAAGAGGCTCATCCATCTGGCCCAGGCCCACACCGGCATTAGGCCAGCGCATTCCGTACGGCGCGCTCGATCTCTGGCCACTCGGCGGCCTTGGGATCCACCAACTCGAAGTGGCCCGCGCCCGCCAGGGAGATCAGCGTCGCCGCGTCGCCATGAGCCTGAGCCGCCGCCACGTAGCGCTCGCTCAGCTCGTAGGGCACGCTGTCATCCCGCGTGCCGTGGATGAGCACTTGGCGCGGCCCCAGGGGCAGGAGCGCGTAGGGCGAGGCGGCGGCATAACGCTCTGGCACCAACTCCGGCGTACCGCCCAGCAGTTGCTCGGTGACGTTCTCGCTCAGGCGCAGTTCCCATGCCCGACGCAGGTCCACCACTCCAGCCAGCGCAACGGCGGCGCGCAACGCGAGCGGGTCCGCGCATGCGAGCGCGCTCTCCGCCGGAATGCGGGCGCGCCCCGCCAGCCAGAGGCCCAAATGCCCCCCCGCCGAATGGCCGACCGCGACAACGCGCGCCAAGTCCAGCGCGGCGGTTGGCGCGAGCGTGCGCAGGAAATCCGCCGCGAGCGCGACATCGAGGAAGGTGCCCGGCCAGCCACCACCCGCGTTGCCTAGCCGACGGTACTCGATATTCCAGGTGGCGATTCCCTGGCGTGTGAGGGCGGCGGCGATGTGGCCGAGATAGGTCAAGTTGTAGCGCGCGCGCCAGTAGCCGCCGTGGATGAGCATGGCCACCGCGTGCGGCCCCGTGCCGGTGGGCAAACGCAGATCGCCGAACTGGTAGCGCTCCGGCCCATAGGCAATACGCTGGTCGGCGCGCGGCGGACGGCGCAACAAGATGGGGAACGGCATATGGAATGATCCTCGATCGCCTCCATACCGAGGCGAGCGGCGCTAGCGCTCCCGCGCCGAACAGTGTTCGGCAACAAAGCGGTTGAGCACTTCGGGTGACTGAATCTCATAGATGGTCTTCGCTCCACGCTGGCGCTCAACAAGCTCCAGCAGCTTTGGTCGCACCTCATGGTGAATGGTCCACATCAGCTCGAAGAGGCGCTCGGTCATGGGTGCGAGCGGGCATCCCTCCGGTCCACCGACACGCTCCCCGGTCGCGCAGGCGATCTGGCGCTCCGCCGCCCACCAGTAATGCACCCAGAGCGGGTGATCAACAAGAATGACGGTATCCGCCCGCTCGAAGCGCTCCTCGATGGTATCCCACGGCCCAAAGCCATCAAGGACCCAGGCATCCTGACGCAAAATCTCCTTGATGTGCGCGCGGACGTCGTCTTCCGGCGCGGGCACCCAGCCTGGCCACCACTGGAACACATCCACCTCGTGATAGGGCAACTGGTGGGCGGCGGCGAGCGCCCGCGCCATCGTTGATTTGCCGCCACCCGCGTTGCCAATCACCGCGACTCGTGTCATCCCCACCCTCTCTCTACCCGCTGTTTCCTTGGCCACGACAACGGCGCTATCGCTCCCTATCCCCTGGTGCCGCGTGCAGCGTGCGTTCGCGCTCATAAGTTACCATGCCGGGTCCGCCGCCCTTCATGTGGCGCACGTAGCGCTGCTCGGTATAGTCCACGAGGACACTGCCAGACTCGCGCGCCTGGCTATAGTACGCGGCCAGCGCCGCCGCCTCGCGCAAGGTAGCCTCTGGCACGGGCCGCCCGCCGCTCTTGACGATGACGTGCGCGCCGGGCACCCCGCGCGCGTGCAGCCAGAGATCGTTCGCGTTCGCCTGGTGAAACGTCACTTCCTCATTCTGGCGGCTGTTCTTGCCGACCAGCAGCGCGAAGCCATCGCTGGATTGGCGCTTCAACGGCGGGCCACCGAGGGGAACGCGCTGGCCAGGCTTGCCACCCTTGCCTGACCTGCTCCCTCTAGCGCCTTTGCCACCTTTGCCGCGCTTGGCCCGCTCACGCCGCTCGGCATTGCCGCGCAGGTAGCCAGCCTCGGCCACCTCGGCGCGCACGTGGGTGATCTCCACCGCTGTCTCCGCCAGGGCCAGATCGGTGCGCAACTGCTCGATGCGCGCCAACTCCAGGGCGTTGGCCTCGATCTGCGCGGGAATGGCCGACGCCGCGCGCTGCAGCTTGTGGTAGCGCGTGTAGCGGCGGTTGGCGTTCTCGACGGCGGAAAGCCGCGGATCGAGCGTGATGGTCAGCATTGGCGCCGCGGCGCCATCTTCGCCCTCCGGCGCGAAAGGATTCGCGACCGTGTAGCTGGCGGCTCGCGCTGGCACCTCGCTCTGGAAGGCCAACAGCACATCGGCCTCCAGACGCAGGCGTTGGGTCTCCTCGAGGGCGCGTAACTCCTCGTGGAGCGCCGTGTCTTTGCGCTGGCCGCGGTCGCGATGGGTCTGGAGGCTATGGCGCAGCTCGGCCTTCGCCCCCTCGACGGCGGCGCGCCACTCGGCTCCACGATAGTAGGCTTCGAGCAGCGCATTGGCGCCAGACATCGGACGCAGCCGCGCGCCGACATACTGCCGCGGCTCATAGACCGCGAAGGCGCTGGGTGGCGTCCCCTCCTCGGCGAAGACCAGCGTCGGGCGCCACGCATGGGTCTCTGGCAACTCGGCCAGCGCCCGCACCGCGCGGGTCAGCTCGTCCCAGGGCAGATCAAGGCTGAGCGGCGCGTCGGGCGCCGCCAGCGCACGAGTGGCGATCTCACGTCCCAGTTCGCGGCTGAAGCCCAGAATCTGCCCGGCGAGCAGTCCTGCCACGGTCGGGGCCTCGCGTGGCTTCGCGGCTTTGCCCGTGCGCGGCGCCACTGGCGCGGGCGCGTCATGGGCCGCCAGCGCGTCAGCGGCCGCCTCACGCAGGTCGGTCGCGGTGACCTGTGTGCCATCCAGCCGCGGTGCCGTCTCGCCCCGCAGGGTACGGGTCTGCGGTGGCGGATAGCGATACGGGACGTGGGGAGCGATGGTCCGGTAGCGGTTGACCTCGGCGCCGACGTTGCGCAGCGCGCCGAGGATGATGCCAGCATCGTCGCGTAGCACGAGGTTGCTGATTCTGCCCATGATTTCGATTATGAGCCAGATCGGCGTCACGCCGGGAGCGCCAACCGGCCCACGCGCGAAGCATATCTCCAGCAGGCGCTCCCATCTCGGCTGCTGGACGGCCACGACACGCGCCCCTTCGAGGTGCTTGCGGAGCAGCATCACGAACGCGGGTGGCTCCGAGGTGAGCTTGCGCGGTTTCTCCTCTACGAGATGGATGCGCGCGAGTTGGGGATGGGCCGAGGCGAGCAGCCACTGGTTGCGACCGCCGCCCCAGCACTGGAGGGCCACCGCGTGAGGCGTGGGCTGGATGACATCCTCGATGCGGGCGCCGGGTAGCGCGATGCGTAGTTCATCGGCCACCGCGGCAAGCCCCAAAGCATCCACATGCATGATAGAATTTACCTCATAAGGCAGTTATCACCGTGCGGCGCCTCAGTATAGCACGCGCACATCGCCAGCGGAGCAGAGAAAAGCATGTCACAACGTGATGGAGGTAATCCGACCGCGCCGCTCACGGGCACGGGCGAATCTCGCGTGGGGATTTCCGCGCCCATCCAAGGCAGATGGTATCCCCTCTTGGTAGTGCTCTCTGGGCCATCGGGGGTCGGCAAAACGACGATCACCAGGGCACTCGTCGAGCAGGGCTGGGGCGGTCATGTCGTCGTGACCGTCACCACGCGCCGCCCGCGTCGGGGTGAAGTGGATGGCGTCCACTACCACTTCCGCACCCCTGAGCAGTTCCAGCAAATGCTGGAGCAAAATGACCTGCTCGAACACGCCGAGGTACACAGCAACTGGTATGGCGTGCCGGCGACGACGGTGCGCGAGCGGCTAGCCGCGGGCAAAGACGTCATCCTCACGATTGACCCACAGGGCGCCCAGACCATTCGCGAGCGCACGCAAGGGGCGATCTTTGTCTTCCTCGCGCCTGAATCGCTGGATGAGTTGGTGCAGCGCGTGCGCGCGCGCGACTCCGAGACGCCCGAACAGAAGACGCTGCGGCTGCTCAACGCCGAGCGTGAGATGGCTGAACTGCCCAAGTACGACTATCTGATCATCAATCGCCGTGGGCGCCTAGCCGAGGCCGTCGCGCACCTGAACGCCATCATGCTCGCGGAGCATAGTCGCGTGCAGCCGCGCCAGTCGCGGGTATGAGCGCCCGCGGCGTGGCTGCGCCATCTATTGCTCTGCCCCTCTATTGCTCTGCCCCTCTATTGCTCCGCCGCGGAGTTGAAGCGATAGAGTGCCGCGGGGCGATGGGGCCCGGCTTTGCGCGAGTCATCAACGCGCTCCAGAATACCCGTCGAGAGAACCTTCTTGCGGAAATTGCGTTTATCCAGCGGCCGGTTCAGAATCGCCTCATACACCGCCTGTAAGTCACGTAGCGTAAACTCCCTGCTGAGGAGCTGGTAGCCAATCGTCGTGTATTCTAGCTTGCCACGCAGCCGCTGCCAGGTGTAGTCGAGGATGCGCGCGTGGTCAAAGGCCAGCGGGGGCAGTTCGCTGATCGGGAACCAGGCGGCGTCGCCCGCGTCGTCCGCCGCGCGGATGCGCAGCGTATCCGCGCGGATCAGGGCGTAGTAGACCACGGTGATGACGCGGGTCCGCGGGTCGCGGCCCGGATCGCCGAAGGTATAGAGCTGCTCGATGAAGACATCGCGGACGCTCGTCTCTTCCTCCAGCTCGCGGCGCGCCGCCGCTTCCAGGGACTCCTTGGGTCCGACGAAGCCGCCGGGAATCGCCCACATCCCCTCGAATGGCCAGTGACGGCGCGCGACCAGCAGCACTTCCAGCCGGCCATTGCGGACCGTGAGGATGACGACATCCACCGTCACCGATGGGCGCTCGTATGCGCTCGCGTCATAGCGCTTGCGGCTCGCCTCGGCCTCTTCAGGTGAATCGACGCGCCCAGGCTCTCTTGCCGCCTCCTGGGTCGGTTCCGCTCCAGTCCCCACTCGCTCTCACTCCTCGAACTTGGCAATCCGACCGTGGGGCGACACGCGCCCGGTCGCCTACCCGCTGTGCGCCCGGTGGGCGCCTTCACGTGCGCGTCGTTGAACATATGGTAATGCGCCACAACACTACAGTATCCCTGGATACGATGGGTGTCAACCCGTTACCTGCCAGTTGCCCGCCCGTTAGATATCAGCAGGAGAGATGCGGGTGATGAGGAGAAGACACGGATGAGCGAACTGGAGGATCTACCCACGATACGGCTGGCCGCCGTGAGGTCGCCGCTGCGTCGCGGGCTACGGGCGCGCGTTGGGCGCGCCGTCGCGCCCGCCATCGCATCTCCCCGCATCACCGGCACGGTGCTCGCGCTCCTCATGCTCGGCGTGGTGCTCGTCTCGCTCCTCACCGCGTTCGGCGAGGCCAGCGCCCTGCGACCGATCACACGCCCCACCCCCACGCCTTCGCCGACCGCCAGAGCCACCGCGACGCCCACCCCACGCCCCACCGCCGTTCCGACGGGCGGGGGCAATCCAGCCTGGACGATGCAGTTGCGCACGCTCGCCGAAGAAGCCTACGTCAACTCGCTGATTTCTCGCATGTCCCTGGATGAAGAAATCGGGCAGATGATGATGATCAGCGCCTCGGGGACGACACTGGATCCTGGCTTGACCGGGCTTATCACGCAGTATCGTCCTGGCTCTGTCATCCTCTATGCGCAGAGCATCACCAGCGCTGACCAAATCAAGAAACTCACGAGTGCTATGCAAGCGCAGTCCCCGATTCCTCTGCTGATCGCGACCGATGTGGAGGGTGGGGGCGTCAACCGACTGGCGAGCGTTGCGGGGTTTCTGCCATCCGCCAGCGACATCGGCGCGAACGGCGACCCAGCGTATGCCACGCAACAGGGCGTGATCGCGGGGCAAGATCTCGCGCAATATGGCTTTAACGTAGACCTCGCCCCCGTGGTGGATGTCCTCAACGTGCCGGATGGCGCGGGGCCGATCAAGGGCCGGGCCTTTGGGCGCACGCCCCAGGTCGTCACCACGATGGCGGGCGCCTATCTCAAGGGATTGCAGCAGGGCCAGCGCGTTATCGGCACCCTCAAGCATTTCCCCGGCCTGGGCGACGTGACCACTGATCCGCATGGCTTCATCACGACGCTCACACGCAACCTCAGCGACCTCCAAAATATTGACTGGGCACCCTATAGAGCGCTGATCGCGACCGGCCAGGTGGAGATGGTGATGTCTACTCATGTCTATGTGTCCGCCGTGGACCCCACCCTGCCAGCCACCCTCTCGTATCCCGTGCTCACCGGCGTCCTGCGGAATCAGCTTGGCTTCAAGGGCGTCATTATCACCGACGCGATCTATATGAAGGGGCTGTGGGAGAACCTGGGCTACTCGAATTTCGGGCCGCTCTACGTGAAGGCGGTGCAGGCAGGCAACGATATCATCTGCTCGGTGGGGTCGTTCGATGAGGCGCAGCTCTTTGTTCAATCGCTCCGCGATGCCGTGGCGAACGGCACGATCACCAAGCAGCGCATTGATGAGTCAGTGCGCCGCATCCTCTTGCTCAAATTGCGCTATGGCGTGCTCTCGTAGGGCCAGCGGTGTACAGAGGCCATTGGTAGGAAGCCCAACCGGTCACAGCCGAGACCTGCCCCCCGCCGCTCCATACCGCTCTATACATGCGGTCCCATTTCGAGCCTGGTTGCTGGTGCCGCGTGACGCGGTGCGGTATCCTTATTGGGCAGGCGGCATGAGCTAGAGGAAGCGCGTCGCCCCTGGATCTCTGGGGATATGGCTGAGGTGACCGGACCGGTGCCGTGTCGCTCATGTGGCATAGGCATGTCAACGCTGGGGTTCACTGGCTCTCCCCCACACACTGGAGCCTCTATCGGCTCAGTGTGCCGCCCCCATGCGCGTGGCCGTGGCGCTCTTGCCGCGGCTAGATGGGGCATGGCGGTTGGGCGCCACCACGGCTGCTGCTATCATTGCGTATCGAGGAGTCCAAGAGTGACAGCGGTATATGGCGCACAAGTGCGCAGAGCGGACCGCGCGAGGATAAAGGATGAGCCATCATGTCGAGGGGCGACACATCAACCGACGTAGCTCGTATGTCTGCCGCGTGCCCGGAGAGCGAGGCGCCACGTGTCTGCATGCATGTGCTTGGCGTCGCGCGCACCGATGGTCGGGTCATGCGCGAGGCGAGAGCGCTGGCGCAGACGGGCTACGATGTCTCGATCGTTGACATTGAAGCTGACACCAGCCGACCACACACCGAAGATGTTGAGGGTATCCATCTGCGGCATATGATGATGCCGAACTGGTTCACGCCCACCCGCTTTAAGCCGTTCTTCCTGCTGAAGTCGGCGCGTGTCATGCGCCAAAGCTCGCGCCTGCTGCGGCATACGCGGGCGGATGCCTACCACGCGCACGATGCGAACGCGCTGCCAGCATGCCACCGCGCCGCGCGTAGACGCCGCAAGCCGCTCGTTTTCGACGCGCATGAATTCCCGTTCGTAGAACCGAGCACGACGCGCTTTCGCCTGCTGACGAGCATAGCCAGGCGCCGCCTGCGCCAGATAATGCGACGGTGCGATGCCGTGATTACCGTCTCCGCGCCAATCGCGGTCGAGATGCGAGAACGCTATGGAGGGCCACTCGCGGTCCTCGTGCGCAATACACCCCCCTACATTCCCCCAACCTCCAGTAATCTCCTGCGGGAGCGCCTGGGCCTGCCAGAGACCAGCCGCATTGCCCTGTATCAAGGGAACCTCCAGCCCGACCGTGGCCTCGATCGGCTCATTCCCGCGGCCAGGTACCTGGCACCTGGACATATCCTCGTGCTGATGGGGGGAGGCAGCGCCGGGGCGGAGTTGCGGGCAATGATCGAAAGCGAGGGGGTAAGCCAGCAGGTAAGAATTCTGCCTCCTGTGCCCTATGATGAACTGCTCGCATGGACTGCTTCCGCTCATCTCGGCCTGATCATCTATCCCCCTAGCTTCTCGCCGAACGTGGAGATGTGCCTTCCCAATAAGCTCTTCGAGTATCTGATGGCAGGGCTGCCAGTCTTGGCGTCGCCGCTCGTCGCTGTGGAAGAACTCCTGCGTGCCTACGACGTTGGCGCGGTTGTCCCTACGCTGGAAACAGCGGTGGTCGGCCAAGCCATCAGCTCAATGCTTGCCAACACGGAGGGACTCGCGCGCCTGCGGCGCAATGCGCTGGAGGCCAGCCGACACGACCTCTGCTGGGAGGTAGAGCAGCGGCACCTGCTTGATCTCTACGCGCGCCTGCCTGGCATGCGGAAGAGCGAATAACCGTACTGGCGCGGATGCGTGCGAGCGACCATTCCCCCGCGCGATCATGCCTTGCGCTATACAGAAACCTGTCTATACTCGCTACGTGAAGCGGAGGAGGTCCTGATCATGCTGAAGCGCGCACGCGCCGCTACGACGACGGAGCACTCGGCGGGGCGAGCGCCACGAGTCTGCATGCACGCACCAGTAAGGGTCCGCAAGGACGTGCGCGCCATGCGCGCAGCCATGACGCTGGCACAGGCGGGCTATGATGTGACGCTCATTGACGTTGAGCACGATGCGTCCTTGCCCGCGCGCGAGGAGCGCGATGGCATCCATTTTCACCACATCCTGCTGCCGCGATGGTTGGCCCGCTTTTACGATCCGACACACGCACTGCCGTGGCTCCTCTTCAAGGGGGTGCGCATGGTTCAAGGGGTGCGCAGAGTGGTGGGCACCTCCGCGGATGCCTACCACGCGAGTGATCTGGCCGCACTTCCCGCATGCTATCTGGCCGCGCGGCTGCGGCGCAAGCCAGTGATCTACGAAGCCTACGAGTTGCCGATGGTTCAGCCGCACTTCGTGCGCCGACGGCTGTTACATCGCCTGACGACTCGGCTGCTGCGGACGATGGTGCCACGGTGCGCCGGCGTCATCGTCGTCTCGCCGCCCATCGCGACCGAGATGCGTGCGCGCTTCGGCGGACCCCAGCCCATCGTTCTGCGCAACATTCCCCCCTACCAGCCGCCAGTAACGAGCAATCGCCTGCGCGAGCATCTGGGGCTTGCGCCTGAGACGCGCATCGCCCTCTACCAGGGTGGCCTGCAAGACAATCGTGGACTGGACGTGCTGGTGCATGCCGGGAAATACCTGGCGCCGGATGCGGTCATCGTGATGTTAGGCGATGGGGAGAGCAAACCGCGGCTCGAAGCGCTCATCGCGCGCGAAGGCGTCGGCGAGCGCGTCAAAATGGTTCCCGCGGCACCCTACGCCGAACTGCTCTCCTGGACCGCCTCGGCTGATCTTGGCCTTTCGGTCTTGCCCCCTGACTACTCGTTGAGTATCCGCCTGTGTCTCCCCAACAAGCTCTTCGAATACCTGATGGCGGGCTTGCCCGTGCTCGCGTCGCAACTGGAGGCCATCGCGGAGATCTTGCGTACCTATGATGTCGGGCAGGTCGTCCCCTCCCTGGAGCCAGCGGCCATCGGCCAGGCCATCAACGCGATGCTCGCCGATACAGAAGGGCTTTCTCGCATGCGGCGCAATGCGCTCGCGGCGGCGCGACACGACCTCTGCTGGGAGGTGGAACAGCGCCGTCTCCTCCATCTCTATGCTGGCCTGCCGGGCATGCCTCAACGTTCGCCCCAGCCCGTGCGCCTAGGCCCCATCCTCGGCGCGTAAGGGGTCGTCTATGCTGAGGTTCACTGGCAGCTCGATTGAGCGCTAGGCGGTCTCTACGCCAGGAGCGAGGAGAGCGGCAACGCCCCCTGGCTCAAGCCGACACCGGGACGAACGTGCTATCCGTGGCGAGAGAAGCGTCGGCGGCCGCTAAGACGCGAACGACCTCTAGGCCGTTGCGCGCGTCGCTGAGTGGCGGCGTGCCCGACACAATCGCCTCGGCAAAGCTCCGGCACTGGAGACTGAGCGGCTCAGCCCAGTGAATGTGAGGGCTGACGATATCGCCGTAGCGGTAGGACATCTGGAACTCGCCAAACGTCGAAGTGTGATCTGGCACATCAATGCCGCGGTTGTAGACACGGATCTTCTCCGTCGCTTCGACATCATCATAGACCACCATGCGCTGGTCCCCGACAATGGTGAAGCGCCGCACCTTCGAGGGACTCAGCCAGCTCACCTGGATATGGGCGAGCACCTTGCCGGGGTACTCCAGCGTCAGGTGCGCGATATCGTGAATGCTGGGCCGCACGTACGCCGCGCCATGCGCGCTGACACGCAGCGGCTGGGCGCCGAGGACATAGCCGAGGATGGCGAGGTCATGTGGCGCGAGATCCCAGATGACATTGATATTCGGCTGGAAGAGGCCCAGGTTCGCGCGGACCGCGTCTACATAATAGATCCGGCCCAGCACGCCATCGCGCACGAGTTGGCGGAGCTGCTCGACGGCGGGATTGTAGAGATACGTATGGCCGACCATCAGCACTTTGCCCTGCTCCTCCGCGAGCGCCAGCAGCGCCTCCGCCTCCGCCACGTTCGAGGCGAGCGGCTTTTCCACCAGCACGTGCTTGCCACATTCCAGCGCTTGGCGCGCCAGCGCATAGTGGGTGCGGATGGGCGTGGCGATGGCCACGGCATCCACGGCGCTAGCCAGCACATCTTCAGCCGAAGCGATGATGTGGACGGCGGGATGCTCGTGGTGGGCGGCTTCACGGCGAGCCGGAGCAAGCTCGGCGATGTGGGTCACGCGCCCGTTGGGCACGCGGTCCAGGTTCCGCGTCACCTGGGGCCCCCAATACCCGTAGCCAATCACGCCAAAACGCAAGCGGGTCGAAGTGGCGGCGGGCGCGGCGGGGGCTGACGTCGCGGGATGATGCTGGCGATCAGTCATGGGG
>JADMIN010000698.1 GCA_015478575.1 Ktedonobacterales bacterium
TGCGTATACCGCGATCGAAGACCAGGTGCTCCTCGGCGGCGACGTGTTGGCCGCGCCGGTCTGTGAGGAGGACCAGATCACGCGGGATATCCACATTCCGCCAGGGACGTGGCGCGAGTGGCTGAGCGGCGAGCGCTTCGTCGGGCCGCGGCGCGCCACCGCCGCCACGCCGCTGGATGTCCTGCCGCTCTACGTTCGCGAGGGGGCGATCCTGCCGCTGGGGCCGGTGATGCAGTATGTGGGCGAGCGCACGCCCGATCCGCTGACGCTGGCGGTCTATCTGGGGCCAGAGGCGGGCGCGACCGCGAGCGGCACCCTCTATGAGGACGATGGCGAGACGCCGGACTACCGCCAGGGCGCGTGGCGGCGGGCGCGCTTTCGCGCCGAGCGCGCGGATGGGCGGCTGACGCTGTGGGCGGAGCAGGAGCACGGTGGCGCCTATGCCGTCGAGCCGCGCGACTGGCTGGTGGAGTTTCATCTGCCGCGGCAGGATCCCGACGAGCCGCGCCCCACGGTCGAGTTGTCGGGGCTGCGCGACAAGCCGGAGCTGACGACTTGGGAGATCGTTCCGCGCCGCTACGAGACGCTCATCCGCGTGCCGCTGGGCCGGGTCGCGCCGCCCTGGACGCTGGAGGTGCGGTGCGGAAGCGTGGGGAGATAGAGGAGCTCGATATCAAGCGGAAGAACATTCAAGTGGAAGAAAATGCCGCGCCTGCTGTCTAATTCATTAGCAGCGTGAACGTCATGGCGGGCGGAGTCTGTCGTCACACGACGCGCATACGCTCCACTCGTCCTGTGTGTGTGAGGGGCGCCCTGGTAGGCATGGGGGCGCGCCAACGAAACAGGAGGAGCCAATGCCGACGATGAGCAAGACCAGCGGACCGCAACCCGCTCTCTCGCTCCAACTGGCGGGGAAGCCGCACCAACTGGCCCGTGTGAGACTGCCCACGTGGCTCTCGAAGACGTGGGCGGTGACGCTGTGCCTTGGGGGCGCGGCGGCGTTCGGCGTGATCGGCTTCGACCTCGCGCCAGCGTGGGGAGCGCTCCCCATCTTCCTCTGGCTGTGCGCCATACTCGTGACGATCCTTTTCTCGATGCCGCGGCATCCTTCAGGTGATCAACTGGTGAGGATGAGTCCGTGGTTCACTGTCTTCGTGCTGGCAACCCTCTGCGGCGCGGTGATCTTCTCGCTCGTCAAAGGGGGGCTGGCGCCGCTCACCACGAATCCCGCCGCCGGGCTGGCGGCAAGCGCACTCAGCATCTTGGCCGCGCCCCCGCTCTTCGGTGTCATCCATCTCTGGTTCTATGGTATTTATCTGGTGATGCTGGTGCCGCTTTTGATGGGCAGCCTGCGCCATAAGTTCGACCGCTACAGGAAGCTGCGCCGCGTGCGCGTCAGGCACTGGATAGCGGGAGGCCTCTTGGCCAGCATCTTGGTGCTCTTCGATCTGGTCTTCAACGGCGCGCAAGTGATCATACAGAGCGGCGTGAGCAGCCCGCGGCTTCCTGGCTGCCTTACGCCTTTTTCCGCCTGCCCAGAAGGGGCGCCGAGTGGGCTGGTGCGAGCGCTCGACATCGTGGATCTCGTCGCGGTGGTCGTCTGCCTGGTCATCGCCTTCGTGTGGGCGCTGTTGCGCTCAGCGTTTCAGCGCACCGATGCGCCAGCGCGCCCGCCAATCAAGGCGTTCAGCGATCTGTTTCGGCTGCTGGTGTGGCCGCTGCGCCCGCTGGTCTTTCTCGCGGGGGTTGGCCTGGCGGTGTTCCTCGCGGCGCGTGTGGCGGTGCTGAGC
>JADMIN010000699.1 GCA_015478575.1 Ktedonobacterales bacterium
TGCGCGCCACTGTGGTATCGCACATTGTTGCCCATGTCATAGGTCTTGAAGGTGGTAGCGCCGACCTTCGCCGCCAGCGCGGCGATGCGCCGCTACCCAATGCGCGGCGCGCCTCACTGAGCGTGTGCCTGTTATGCGGCGACCGGCTGGCCCGCCGCCGCGCGTGCCTTGCCAAGTTGTGACCGCTCAACGCGGATGAGCGCGAGCGGAATCAGCGAGGCGATGAAAAGGACAGCCACCAGTGGAAAGAGCCGCTCGAAGTGTGGATTTTCAATGGTGCCGACGAGCAGACCGGAAAGGATGGCTCCCAGTGGACCGGCGATAGAGGTGACTGAGGTAGAGAGGCCAGTATAGAGGCCCATCTGCTCCGGATACACCAGCCGCGTCAGGAGGGGATATGAACTGGCGGTCTGCGCGGCGTTGCCAACGCCCGCGATGGCCAGAATGATATAGAGAAGGAGGGGGACAACGGTCAAGCTCCCAGCAATCGCCGCACCCGACATCAGGATCACCCCCAACAGGAAGATGCGCTTGAGACCGATGCGATCACCCAGCACTCCAAGCGGCCACACCGGGAGCGCGGTGGTGAGCAGGAGGATGAACGAGAGGAGCAGCGCACCATTATCCGAGAAATGCAACTCGAGCTTGGCATAGTAGATGAGATTGAACTGGATGGCACTGATACCGAACCAGAGCAAAAACTGGTTGGCGAAGTAGAGTTGGACTTGCCGGTCGCCACGCAGGGCTTTCGCATAGTCTCGCCATGTGTAGCGCTGATGCGTAATGGCACCGGGCAACTGGCGCGGCTCACGGATACCGAGCACCGTTGGCACGAAGAAGATCAACAGCATGACCGCGACCGCGATGCAGATCGGCGTGATGGGCAATGCGCCACGGAGCGAGAGGATGACCGCCGCGATGAGAATGGCCACCTGCCCCGACGCACTCGCCGCTTGGAAGATGCCATTCACTCGCCCACGCTGGGTCTCCGGCGAGATATCCGCCAAGAGAGCATTGTAGGGGTCGTACATGATATTGAAGGTGAAGGTGAAGAGGAAGATCGTCGCCGCGACGAGGATGATGGCGGTGGTGTTGGTGGAGAGGCCAAAGGTCTGCCCGATGCCGCTGACGTTCGCGACGAAGGGTGTGAGGGCGATGAACACGGCGCTGATAGGCGTGAAGAGGACGATGAAAAAGCGGCGCCGTCCCAGGAAGCCCCTCCAGGTGCGGTCGCTCCATGAGCCAACGAGTGGCTGAATGACCGCGCCTTCAACCGAGCGGGTGCTGCTCAAGAGATTGTTAAGGACGGGTTGCACACCCAGACGCAGGAGCAGAATCGAGACGATGAAGCTGTTGAAAGCATAGTAGACGCCAGAGCCGAAGTTGCCGCTCGAATACAGCAACGCCTTGCGCAGCGGGACGCGCTGTGTCTCTGGCACACCCGCTGGGTGCTCGCCCGCTGGCGGCACGATGGGCGCGACCGTACCGCCCCCCTCGAAGCCTGGCCCGAAGCCGGCGGTGCTCGGCAAACGACCGAGGCTACCTGTTCGCTCATCACTCACTGGGCGGCTCGCGCCCTCGGAATCGGTACTCATGCGTGCCTCCGCCGCTCACCCATCGTTATGCCATCCTCGAGCGGTGTTTCGCCCCAGGTTGAGCGCAGTGTACCAGTATCGTCTACAAGGGGCAAGAGGCTCACTGGAGGCTCGAGGGGCATGCGAGGCGAGGGGAAGACCGCCCAGGGGGTCGGCCGGACGGCCCACGGGGTAGGCGTATGTGGCATAGAT
>JADMIN010000700.1 GCA_015478575.1 Ktedonobacterales bacterium
CCACCAGTCGGGTATTCCCCCTTTTGACGGGGTGTTCATCCTTTGTACTCCCCTGGGATGGGAGTTCTCAGCTGACCGCGTACCGATTGCCGTCATCGACTCGCAGTATCCCGCCGCCGTCGCCTATCACCAGATCAGCGCCTGGCTACGCTAGAAAGAGAGCCGATCATGTCCGATGCGGTCGATGACATCCTGGGGAAATTTCAGCAATTCAGCAGTGGCGTGGTGGCGCAGGAACGCACGACGGTCCTGGCCCCCGCCACTGTGACGACCCAACCGCTGGAGATCGCGGCGCCACTCGTCAACGGCCTGCCCGTCGGCGAGTGGGCGGGCGATGGCTGGTGGGTGCCGGTCGCGCAAGTGGAGCTGGCCTCCGCCGAGGATTTGCTGCAATCGCGCTACACGCCGGGCGAAGACCCCGATTTCAAGGCGCTGGTCGCCGCCGTGCAGGAAATGGGCGACCACTATCCCGCCCTGCCAGTGTTACCGGCGGGCAAGAACCTGCCGGACGGCGCGCCCATCTTCGCCATCTATGATTTGCCGCACGTCTACTATGCGCTCCTCGATCTCCATCGCGCACGCATCAAGGTCGCGCTGCAACAGGTCAACCATCCCGGCGAGATCCTCCTCCGCGCGCTGGCTGAGCAGGGCGCGCTACGGCGCGAACCAAACATCATCGAGCAGTGCGAAGCGGTGCTGCGCCTCACCGATTGGTACAAATACTCGGACAAGGAAATCGCTGGCATGCTGGCGATGAATCGCGAGGATCGTCAGCCGCCCTCCGAGCAGCAGGTGCATTATCTACGCATCGTGGGCAAGCTGCATCCGACAGTGCGCGAGATGGTGTTTCGTAAACAAATCACGTGGAGCCACGCCAAGTATATTGCGGAAGCCTACGGAAATGATGAGCGCCAGTCCATTCGCCTGGCGCTGCTGGCAAGTCAGGGTACAAAGTTAACAGTGGATCAGGTGCGACTCGTCATCAAGCGCCTGGGCGAGCGGAAGAGTCGCCTCGATGAGGATGAGGATGGCGGGATCCACGAAGTGCGGCTGGACGCGGCGATCCACCTGGTGAGCGACCACCGCGCGGAGACAGTCGTCCCCTACGCCGCTGTCATGGCCGCCAGAGTCGGCCAAATTCGCACGCGGCTGGCGCGCTATCATCTCAGCGTTATTCCGGGCGAGAAACCGGCGGAGAGCCGTGTCGCGCACGTGGGGTTGGAGCCGCTGGCGGATTTCTTAAGCCAGATGGGCGGCGAGGTCAAGCTTGCAGATCTGGAAGCGGAACTGCAAGCCGTTCTCATCGCCGTGCGCCAGGCGGGCCAACAGGCAGGGATCATCACCGCAGAGGGCGTGTTGGCGACGCAGATCGACGCCGCGCATGCCACAAAGATGAGTTCATGAACCGCAAATGCTCGGAGCAGCTCCGAGTATTTGCGGTGGATAACCGCCACACAACCGCGAGAAAAGAGCAGGAGCCAGCAGCCAGCACATGGGCGGGAGCGCGCCGTCGTCAATCTCGGTGTCTTCGCCGCGCTGTTGATCATCGTTATTTTGGTCATGGCGATCATCGCTCGATAAAGAGGCGCCCTATGCAACAGTATTACCGATCTCTCAATGGTATAACCGCGCCGCCCCAGGACCACTGCGGCCATTGTGGGGCGGCGCTCGACCTCGGCCAGCGATACGAAATCCATCTGTCTGATGGCATCTTGGCCTATTCGGGCTGTGAGGCGTGCTTGCGGGATCGGTTGCTGGGCGCGGGGGCGATCCCTTTTCCGG
>JADMIN010000701.1 GCA_015478575.1 Ktedonobacterales bacterium
GCGCAAAGGTCGTGGCGGGCGCGGGATCGGTGTAGTCATCGGCGGGCACATAGACCGCCTGCATGGACGTGACCGAGCCATTCTTGGTCGAGGTGATGCGCTCTTGCAGTTGGCCCATCTCCTCCGCGAGGTTGGGCTGATAGCCGACCGCGGAAGGCATGCGCCCTAGCAGGGCGGAGACCTCGGCCCCCGCCTGGGTGAAGCGGAAGATATTGTCAATGAAGAGCAGCACGTCGCGGCCCTCGACATCGCGGAAGTATTCGGCGATGGTCAGGCCGGTCAGCGCCACGCGCAGGCGCGAGCCAGGCGGCTCATTCATCTGGCCAAAGACCATCGCCAGCTTATCGAGCACGCCCGCGCTGGTCATCTCCTCATAGAGGTCGTTGCCCTCACGAGTGCGCTCTCCTACGCCCGCGAAGACGGAGAGGCCGCCGCCCGCGCCCCCTTCGCCCGCGCCGCTCATGGTGGTCTTGGCGATATTGTTGATCAGTTCCTGAATGATGATGGTCTTGCCCGTGCCGGCACCACCGAAGGTGCCGATCTTGCCGCCGCGCATGAAGGGAGCGATCAGGTCAATGACCTTGATGCCGGTCTCCAGCACCTCCGCGTGGGTGGCCTGGTCCTCGATGCCCGGCGCCGCGCGGTGAATGGGCAGGCGTGGCGCGTTGACCGGGGCGGGCTTGTTGTCAATCGGCTGGCCGAGCACGTTGAAGATGCGACCTAGGGTCTCCAGCCCCACCGGCACGGTGATCGGCCCGCCGGTATCGTAGGCGGGCTGGCCGCGCCGCATGCCGTCGGACGGCCCCATGCCGACACAGCGGACGACGTTGTTGCCGAGCAACTGCTCGACCTCTAGCACGAGCGGGTGCTCGGTGCCATCGCCCCCTACGATCGTCGTCTCGACCGCGTTATAGATCGCGGGAACCTGGTCCTGGGGGAATTCGATATCCACCACGTTGCCCAATACCTGCGTGACCGTTCCCTTGATGTGGGTAGCGGCGGTTGCCATAGAGTTTCTCCTCGCTCGTTAGAGCGCGCCCGCACCGGCGACGACCTCAAGAATCTGAGTCGTGATCGCCGTCTGTCGAGCTTTATTGTAGGTCAGCGTGAGATCGGTGAGCAGTTCGGTCGCGTTGTCGGTCGCGTTTTTCATGGCGACCATCTGCGCTGAGTAGAAACTGGCCACCGTCTCGAGGAGCGGCTGATAAATCAGCGTTTCAACGTAACGTGGCAGCAGCTCGGCGAAGATCGTCGTCGCATCTGGCTCGAAGATATACTGCGGTGCGGGGCCTTCGGCGACTTGGCCTTCCGGCGGCCGCACCGGCAGCAGTTGGATGACGGTCGGTGTCTGCGCCACGGCGGAGACATACTTGGGATAGACCAGCAGCACGCGATCGACCTCTTCATTGAGATAGGCATCGGTGATGGCGCGCGCGATGGCGCGTACGTCCGCCTGGCTAGGTTGGTCGCCCAGCCGAGTGAACTCGGCCAGCACGTTCTGATGCGTGCGCACGAGGAAGTCGCGCCCCTTGCGGCCAACCGCGAAGAAGCTCACCGGCAGGCTGAGGTTATCATACTCGCCGCGTAGCTCGCGCACGAGCACGCCCGCGCGCCGGTTGACGTTGCTGGTGAGCGCGCCCGCCAGGCCACGATCCGGCGTGACCACCACAATGCCGACCTTGCGCACCGGGCGCGAGACCAGCAGCGGCAGGTCTTCTTGGCCCTCGGCTTGCGCGGCCAAGCGCGAGAGCAGCTTCTGCAACTGCTCAGAATAGGGC
>JADMIN010000702.1 GCA_015478575.1 Ktedonobacterales bacterium
CCCCAGCCCCCTTCCCTGCGAGGGAAGGGGGAGAGGGGACGGGAGGGAGTGGTGGCCCCCTCTGGTTCACATAGGTCCTGTGCTATGCCGACGGGAGAGGGGACGGGAGGGAGTGGTGGCGCGGCGGCCTCCCGGCTCACGCGCAGGATGGCGAGCGCCTCGCGATGGAGCCAACCTCACAGCCCGGCGGGGCGCGCCAGCCCACCCGGACGCCGCCACGCGCGGTTCGCCTGGCGGTCCTGCTCGCGCTGCCACGCGGAGAGCGCCGTCCGCAGCGCACCCGATTCCGCCCCCACCAGTTCCAGGATGACGTCGGAGGGGCCAGCGCCCGTGGGCGCGGTCAGCTCCAGCGCGGGCGTGGGACCACTCGCCGCGTGCGCCCCCGCTCGCCAGGGAGCGGCGGCCCCCGACAAAGGCGCGCGTGTCGTCGCGGGCACATCCGCTGGGCGCGCGCGCTGGCGCTGGCCACTGGCGCCGCGCTGGCGTCCGCGGCTTGTGGTGCGCTGTCGCGCGGCTGAGCGCCCACGGCGCCGCGGCGGCGGCTTTGCTGGCTCGCCAGCTTTCATCTGCCCGCGCTCCTCCTCACCACTGCCACTCGCATCGTTGCCACCATCACCAAACGTCGTGCGCATGAATGTCGTGCCTCCTCTCCCTCGCGGTGCTCGCGCCCCCCAGCGGCGGCTGGCGCACCCTCTCCCCCTCACTCACCCCTTGCTGACATCCACCATCCACCATCCACCATCACCGGGGTTCTAGGTACAGCGGCGTGTAGACCATATCCACCGCCAGACCCAGCACCGCACCCGTCCCGTCTGAGAGCACCGCCGCCAGTTGATTCACTCCACTGCCCGTGCCACCACCCCCCGCCGTCGTCGTGAGCCGCGGATCCAGCGTCAGATACGGATCCGCCCCCAGGTTCACGTTGATGCTCCCCGTCGCCGCGCCGCCGCTGCCCCCCACCGCCGCCGCTGGGTTGGCCAGCCCTCCCGGCTCCACGCTATACGCCCACGCCGGGCCATCACCCGCGCCCGCGCGGTTCACCAACAGCCCATCCAGATAGAGCCACAGCCAGCGGTTCGTGACCGCGAAGGGACCATTGCTCGGGTTGTTCACCAGACCCGTCACCAGCGACCCATCCACCGGCAACAGCAGCTCCCAGTTGATCGCGCAGACCGAGCCACCCCCCGTCACGTCCGTCGTCTGCGGACGCGGCACCACAACGTTCCGCGTCGGGTCCGCCATCCCCGGCTGCGGGAAGGGCGGAATCGTCGTCTGCCCCGCGTCACACAGCGTCCACACGTTCGGCGCGCCAAGCGGCGCCACCCACGGCCCATAGTACTCCCCATACAGATCACTGAGGTCCGCCTTGCCAAACCAGCCATTCCCCTGCTGGATCACCACCGACCGCTGCTGCACGTTCCCCAGATTCCCCACACTCTGCCCACTCTTGAACCGGCTCCACAGGTGATAGCTCCCCCCAAAGGCCCCCGGCGCCGCCGAGAACGCCCGCGGATTCCACCCCGTCGCCGCCGTCACCAGCGCCGAAAGCGTATACCCCCCATAGGCCGTCGCGTCCAGTTGCGGCGTCACCAAGGGGCTGGCCCCCACCCCATACAGCCCCACCGCCGCCCCCACCAGTTGCGCGCCCGCACTCGATTGCCCCCGTCTCCCCAACAGCAGCGCCAGTATCCCACCCGTCGGCCAGTTCGCCAGCACACTCCCCAGCGCCACCAGCGTCGGCGTCGGCAAGTCCCCCAACAGCCCGCTCACCACCAG
>JADMIN010000033.1 GCA_015478575.1 Ktedonobacterales bacterium
ACCCCTGGCTGATCATCATTGACCAGGTTGATGATGGCGCCTTCCCCTTTGAGCAGGTGTTGCCGCCGCTCTTCGGCACGTGCAATACCGTCGTCGTGGTCTGCCGCCACCCCCACATCACTGATGCCGCCGCGCGCGGCCACCGTGATCGGCCCGCGCCCACACGGGCCGATGTGCCGATGCGCCCGTTCACCAGCCGCCAGGCGGCCACTCTGCTGGGCTATCTGCTCCGGCGCAAGCACGGGCGCACGCGCGTCACCCGCCGCATCCCGCGGGGCTTCGAGCCGCACCTGCACAACACCACGCCTGGCATCATCCAGCGGCTCAGCGATGCCTACCAGTCCAATCAGACCCACGAGACCATCGCGCACCTCCAGGCCACCCTCGACAGTACCCAGAAAGAGGGCGGTGAGGCACGCCTGCGTGCGATTGTGCGGCTGACCATCGGGCACCTAACGGAGGCGGAGCAGCGCTTTGTCGTCGCGCTCGCGCTCTGCGACAGCGACACCGCCGCGCCGATGCTGCTCGCCATCGCGGAGCGCCTGCGCGGCGAAGAGGGGCCGAGCGCCCAGGAACTGGTGCGCATCAGCGTCACCCGTGGCTACCTACGGCCCACCTGGTCGCGCGACACGCCCGTCGAGGCGCGGCGCTACCACATCACCAAGTTGGGGCGCGGCATCGCGCGCGCCAGCGCCGCCCAGATCGGCGCGGAGGGCGAGTTGCGCGCGGGCGCCGCCATCCTCGATTACTACCGTGGCGCCGCGAACCGGCAGCGGCTGGAGCGGGTCGAGACACTGCCGAATATACTGGGCATTCTGGAGTGGGCACAGATGCCGCCGCGCACCCTGCCCGAAGAAGACACGCTCGCCTTCACGCGGCTGCTGAAAGATGTCGTCTACTATGCTGGGAGTTGGAGCGTCGGCGCCCGGTGGCTGGCGTACGGCATGAGCATCGCGCGCCAGGAGAACCGCCCGATCGTGCTCGGCGATCTCGCCGCCGCGCGCGCGCGCATCCTGCTGGGCCGCGGGCGGCCCGTGCCGGCGGTGCGTGACCTACGCGAGGCGGAGGCGGCGTATACGCGAGCGCGTGAGACCGCCGAGGAGAACCTGCGCGCGGGCGTCGGCGATGAAGCGCCGCTGCGCGCCATGCTCCGCTACAGCGCGTTGCAGCGGCTCTGGCTGGCACACCTGCGCGCGGTGGCCGACCTCGCCAGCGCCAGCGGCTTCACCGACAGCGCGGCGCTGGAGCGCACGTTCGCGGCCATCGCCGCGGCCAGGACGACGCTACGTGCGGTAGCGGTGGCCAGCGCCGGAGCCTATCCGCGCCTCACGCGCACCATCGAGCAGGCGCTCGCGCTGGACGCGGCGGAAGGGGAGGCGCGGTTGGGCAATGTGCTCACGCGCCAAGGTGAGACCCACGAGGGGGCGCGCCAGTGGGCGCATGCCTATGCACTCGCGCGCCAGACGCGCCAAGCCGCCGAGCGGCACATCCGCGGCATGCGGAACCGCGGGCGTTTCGCGCTCGCCGCGCGTGGCGACGCAGGAGTGAGTCGCGGCGCCCTCGATGGGCTGGTGGGCGCGTGGCGCACCGAAGGGATGCTCTGCCACTACCGTGGCCTGAGCGCGCCGCGCTGGCGCCGGGTGCTGTTGCGACGTCGGGGCGTCGCCTGCCTGCGGCAGAGTCTGCGCTATGCCACGCAGCTCAGCTCGCGCTACGATCAGGCGCTGGCGCTCTACGAGATTGCCCAGTTGGTGGTGATCGGCATCCGTCCGCTGGCCGAACGTGACGCGCCACCGTCCGCGGGCGCTGGTGGGCGCTGGCCACGGGCGGCCCTGGCGCGGTGCTCGCCGCACTGGTATCGCCTGCGCACGGCGCGCGCGCAGGTGCGACTAGCCAGCGCGTTCGCCGCGGTGCTGGGCGCGCAGGTCGTTCACGTACGCTGCCTGGTGGCGCTGGCTGACTACTCCGCGCGGCTCTGGCGCATCGAACGCGATCCGGGGCTGCTGGCCGAGGCGTGTGAGCATGCCGCCGCCGCGCGCGCCATCGTCGAACGCCTGAGTGAGGCGACGCCAGAGCTGGCCGAGCGGCTACGCTCCCTGCCAGAGTGGCTGCTGCCCACGTCAGTGCCAGTATCCATCGCCATGCCCGTCAGCGCGTAATAGCCGGCGTGGTGGTAGCGGTGGTGAAGCGCCAAGCGTACACCCTCCTCCAACCGCCCCCCCAACGGCGTAGAGCCTCAGGCGGGGGCGAGGGCAGAGAGAACGTATTCCCCCGCCTCAGAGATCGGGGAGCGAGGGCGGCGGATGAGAGGCAGTGAGGAGCGGATGGCTGATATCAGTGTGACCATCGAGCGGGCGCGCGTCGGGCGCTCGGCCGGGCGGCTGCCGCGGCCCATGGAGTGGGCGCTGCGGGTGCTCGCGGGGGGGATGGTGGTCGTCGCCTCGACCTGGCTCGCCGCACTCCACGCGCACGGCTGGCAGCCGCTGGGGCCGCTGCTGGGCATCACGCTGGTGGTCGCATCGCTCTTTGGTGACCTGCCACCGAAGCTCGCCTGGACACAGCGGCTGGGCGACTGGCTCTTTCCTGGCATCCTGGTGGGCACGTTGGCGCTGCTGCTGCCGCTGGCGCCGCCGTCGGGGGCGCGCGAGTCGTCGTTCTTCGCCTTCAGCCCCGCTGTCTGGGCGGCCTACATCTCCATCGTGCTCGTTGGCATCTCCTTCGAGGAATCGGCGCTGCCACGGCACATCTACCGCTTCTGCCGGGGGCTGCGGGTAGAGCCGTGGCTGGTCGTCCCGCTCTACGTGGTCGTCGCGGGCCTGCTGGGCAATATCCTCGATGGCGTCTCCATCATGGCCATCTCGGTAGTGATCTTGTTGAGTCTGCTGCCGCGCGCCTGGGCCATCCGTGCCGCCTTCGCGCTGCTCTTCGGTGGGCTGATCTCGAATCTGGTGACGGTCGCCGCCGAGCCGACCAACATCAAGTTCCAGGATGTGCTGCGCAGCCAGCTCGACCGCGTCTCGCCCTCGTACTGGTTCACGAACTGGCCCATCTCCATCTTCGGCATCCTCCTGCCGGCGGCGTGGCTGGCGCTCACCATGCGGCGCGAGCACCTCTCGTGGCGCGCATGGGAGGCCGATACGGGGAGAGCGGATGCGGGGAGAAGCAATGCCAGCGCTATCCTGCGTCCGCCTCGGGCGCGCGTCGCCAAGGCGACGTGGATGAGCCTGGCCGCGCCCGGGCTGCTGGCCGGGGGCATCCTCCTGCATTCGCTGCTGTTGGCCCTGGGGCAACGCTCGCGCGGCGTCGCGCTCGATCTGCCACTGTGGCTGCTGCTGCTGCCAGCGGGCTTAGTCGCTGTGTGGCACCTCAACGTCATCGGCAGCGGGCGCGCCACGCGGCGGCGGCTGTGGCAGGATGCGCCCGTCTGGCTCAAGCTGATGGTGATCTTCTCGTTGCTCTGGTTCCTCGGCAACGCGCTGACTGGCCCGGTCAACGTCTTCGCGGCATTCTTCACCCTGCCACCGACGCCACGGTACGGTGTCATGGTCGTGCTCTCGCTCTTCTCCTCGGTCACCGATAACGTGGCGCTCGCCGCCATGCAAGGCTCGCTCCTCCTCGCCCATCCTCTGGCTATCTGGCAAGTGCGCCTGCTCTTCCTCTTGCTCACCTGGTCCGGCGGCTTCACGCCCTTCGGCTGCCTCCAAAGTCTGGCGGTCAACGGACGCCTCGGCCTCTCCACCGGCGCGTGGTTGCGCCAGACGTGGGTCTGGGGCATGCTGGCGCTTCTGGGTGGGTTGCTCGGCCTTGCGCTGATCCTGGCGTTCTATCCCAGCACCACGGGCCTGCCCTAGGCAAGGGGGAAGGAGGTGAGGTGCTCCTCCTCGTGGTCGGCCAGCACGCGCAGGACTTCCAGCAGCGTGATCGGGCCGCGCGACTCGTGCATGCCAGTGCGCGCCCAGGCCTCTGGCGGCGCGGCGGCCCGCATGCGGACCAACTCCGCCCGGCGCAGCGTGAAGGCCGCGAGCGATTGATGGAAGTCGCTCTGCGCGTAGCCCGCCACCTCGGCCCAGCGGCGCTCATCAAAGAGCGACAGGGGCGGCTGGTCGCGCGCCAGCAGCATATAGGCGCGATAGGCCAGGATATCATCACTCGCCCGCAGATGGGCGAGGATCTCCGCCGCCGACCACTCCCCCGCCGCGGGCGCGGCACGCAGCCGCGCACCATCCCACCCGGCCACCGCCGCCGCGATGCGCCCTGGCGCCGTCTCCAGCCGCGTCAGTACCTCTTGCGTGGCCTCGTCACGCTCCATTGATCGCTCCTTTCCGGCACGTCGCGCGGACGAATGGCGCGGCGCGCGCTCAGCCCACGAGGCGGCCCGCCGCCCGACGAGGCCGCGCGAGTACACACAACACCCCAGATCACCGGCGCCACACGGCCGTGACGATCACCACGACCGCGGCCAACCCCATCACCATCGCGGCAAAGCCCCCGACGATATTCGCCAGCCGCCCATTGGTAAACTCGCCCATGATGGCGCGATTGTTGGCGACGCGCAGGATGAGCACGAGCAGCGGCACGGCCACCACGCCGTTGATGATCGCGGTATAGACGAGGGCGGAGATGGGGTTGACGCCAATGAAGTTGAGCGCCAACCCAACGACGGTGGAGGCCGCGATCACCCCGTAGAAGCCACGCGCATGGCGCAACGGTAGCGAGAGGCCCTCCGGCCACCCCAGCGTCTCCGCGATACCATATGCCGCCGAGCCAGCCAGCACTGGCACCGCCAGCAACCCCGTCCCCACGACGCCCAGCGCGAAGAGTGCCCGCGCTAGCGTGCCCGCGTGGGGGAAGCCACGGACCAGCGGCTTCAACGCCTGCGCCGCCTGGTCCGCGGTGGCGATGTTGGTGATGCCATGGGCGTTTAGGGTGCTGCTGGCCGAGACGACAATGAACCAGAACGTCGCGTTGGCCACTAACATCCCCAGCGCGGTATCCAGCCGCAGCCCGTGAATCTGCAAGCGCAGCGCCCGCCGCTGGCGCGGCTTGTCTCCCCCACGCGGCAAGCGGTGGTGTGCCTCTTCCTCCTCGACCTCCTCGGAGGCCTGCCAGAAGAAGAGGTAGGGGCTGATGGTCGTGCCGAGGATGGCGAGGAAGAGCGCGAGGAAGCGCGGCGTGAACGCGATGCTGGGCAGCAGCGTCGCGCGCAGCAGCGCCAGCCAATCGGGCTGGACGATGAAGGCCGTCAGGGCATAGGCCAGCAGCGAGAGCGTCAGGAACTTGAGAACGCGGGCATAGTGACGGTAGGGCACGAAGACTTCGAGCGCGAGGATACCGAGGCCGAAGAGCACGATGAGCGCACCCAAGGGCGCCGCCGGGATGAGTAACCGTGTGGAGGCGGCCATCGCGCCGAGATCCGCGCCAACATTGATCGTATTGGCGATGAAGAGCAGGGACACCGCACCCAGCAGTATGCGCCGGTTGTAATGCTTGCGGATCACGCCCGCCAGGCCGCTGCCGGTCACCAGCCCGATGCGCCCACACATCTCCTGCACAGCGATGATCAAGGGCAGCAGGTAGAGCGAGAGCCAGAGCAGCCCCAGCCCGAAGGCCGCGCCCGTCTGCGAGTATGTGCCGATACCGGAGGGGTCATCATCCGAGGCGCCCGTGACCAGCCCCGGCCCGAAGATGCGCATCACGCGGCTCAGCCGCCGCAGGGGATGTGGCCGCCCCCGATGCTCACGCGGCAAGCGTCGGCGCGCGCCCGGCGTCGGCCCGGTCGTCGGGTCCGTCGTCGGGTCCGTCGTCGGGTCCGTCGTCGGGTCCGTCGTCGGGTCCGTTGGCTCGGTCGGGTCTGTTGGGTCTGGTGGGATGGTCATGGTGATCTACAGATACCTTCCACGCGCGCAGGGAGCCATTAGCGCTTCCAGAAGAAGAGGAGACTGAGGCCAAGCTGCGCGGCAAAGCCCTCGATGCCGACTAAGCTGAGCAGGCGGAAGACCACGTTGCTGAAGAGTTCGCCCACCACAGGGATATACCACAGCGCTAGGAAGAGGATGAAGATGCCGTAACTGCCGCTGGCCCAGGGCGACAAGCGCCAGCGTGTGGGCAGCCAGTACATCAGCGCCTGGAAGCCATCCAGCGGCGGCAGGGGCAGCAGGTTGAGGATAATGGCGAACGCCTGGAAGAGCGCCAGCGCCGCCACGGCGAGCGGCACATAGATATGAGCCGTCTGAACCGTGATGCGGTAGGCCACCGCGAGCACGCCCAGGAAGACTAGGTTGGAGAACGGACCGGCCAGCGAGACGGCGCTCTGCCAGGCGCGGCTGCGGATGCGCCCACGCTGGAGGTAGACCGCGCCGCCGGGCAGGCCGATGCCGCCGATCAGCAGGAAGAGCAGCGGCAGGATGATGCTCAGCAGCGGATTGATATAGAGCAGCGGGTTGAACGAGAGATAGCGCCGTGTGGTGGCGCTGTCGTCGCCGCCAAGGAAGGCGGTGGCGGCGTGGGCGAATTCGTGCAGACACAGGCTGAAGACCCAGCCCACCAGCACGAAGGCCACCGTGGCGGGAATGATCAGGTTCTCCTGTCCCACCCACAGCACCGCGCTCAGCCCGACCATCGCGGCCACAAAGCCGCCGAAAATCAGCCAGTTGACGCCGCGCAGAATCACGCGGACTGGCGCATCTCCCCGACGCCACGCCTGGTCCGCTAGTTGGGTGATCATCCGGTCGTATTCATCGCGATTGAGCATCGTCTTCTCCTACGTTCCACAGGCGACACGCCATGGGCTATCTGCCATAGGCGAGACACCACTACCACCCCTTGGGTGAGGCGCCTAGCGGCGCCGCAAGAGTCGCCGCGCGATGCGGTCAAAGGGCATCGCGTCGTCAATGCCGAGGAAGCGCGAGGCTCCCAGATAGACGACACAGGCTACCACAATCGCCGCCAGCACGCGGACCACCATATGCAGCGTCTCCGCGGTCGAGGTATGGCCGATGGGTAGCGGAATTTGGATCAAGATATAGGTCAACAGGGCGGCGAGCGCCGCCGCCACACTCGCCGCCAGCACATGCACCGTGAAGTTGCCCAGCGAGCGTAGGTCCAGCCCGCCCAGACGCGGGCGCAGCAGCAGCAGTAGCACGACCGCCTCACCCGCCCAGGCCAGCGAGGAGGCGAGTGCCAGTCCGCTCGCGCCCATCGGCTGAAGGAGGATGATGCTCAGGCCAATGCTGAACATGAACTGCAAGATGCTCACTTGCGTCGGTGTGCGCGTATCCTGCAGGGCATAGAAGCTGCGCGTCAGAATCTCCACCAGCGCCAGCCCTGGCAGGCCGATGCTGAAGAAGATGAGCGGGTTCACGATCAGCGGCAACTGGTTCGGATCAAAGTTGCCGTGGGCCAGGATCAGGCTGGAGAGCGGCTGCGCCAGGACGAGCATCCCTAGCGCCGAGGGGACCGCCAGATAGATGATGCCGCGGATGGTGCGCTCAACCACCACGCGCAACCGCGCCCATTCGCCCGCCGCCGCGAAGGCCGCCAGCGTGGGGAACGCCGCCTGTGAGACGGCCATGCCGAAGACGCCATTGGGCAGCATGATGAGGGTGAAGGCGGTGACGTAGCCATACGCCTGGCCGTCAATGCCGATCAGCGTCAGGAAGCCGCGATTGACGATCACCGAGACATAGAGCATGACCGCGTTGAGCAGCCGCGGCAGCATCAGACGGAACATCTCGCGGATGCCTGGATGCAGGAAGTCGAAGGTGAAGGAGTAGCGCATCTTGGCGCGCGCCAGCCCTGGCACCTGAATGGCCAGTTGGAGCGCCGCGCCAGCCACCACGCCCCACGCGGCATACTCAATGCGTGGCGGCTCGCCGGTGAGCTTTGACTGCACCACGGCGGCGAAGATACCGCCGATCATGCTCACGGTATAGATCACCTGGCCCAGCGAGGGCAGCACAAAGGACTGCCGCGCCTGAAGCACGGAGACGGCGACCGTGGCCCCGCCGAGAAAGATCGGCTGGAGCAGCATAATGCGCGTCAGGTTGACGACGATCGGCCCCTCACACTTGGGCTGCACCGCGCCTGTACACTTGGGGCCGACGAAGAGCGGATGAAAGACGAGACTGAGGAAGTAGGGCGCGAAGATAATCGCCAGCACCGCGAAGAGCGTGACGGCGAGGATGGCGAGGTTGAGCGCGGCGCTGGCCACACGCCAAGCGGCCTCACGGTCGCGCTTCTCCACCATATAGTTGGCGAAGACGGGAATGAACGCGGAGGCGAGCGCGCCGCCCGCCACGACCGTGAAGATCATGTCGGGCAGGGTGAAGGCGTAGGTATAGGCGTCGGCTTGGGGGCTGGCGCCGAAGGCATAGGCGAAGAGCGACGTGCGCAAGAGGCCGAGCACGCGACTGAGCAGCAGCGCTGAGGTGACGATGATGGTGGCGCGGGCGAGGTTGCCGGCGCGCATGGCGCGCATCTGCACTGATGGCTGGTCATCCAGCTCGAGGTCGCGTGCCGCCGGAGTGCCCGCGCGTGGCGCGCGTAGGCCAGGACTCCAGACCGAATCTCCTGGCTGGAGCGGGGCGATGGCGGCAATCTTGCCGGTGCCGGTGACATCCTCCGTCCCGGTGCTCGGCAGCGACTGCTCGATGGTCGGATCCCACTGCCAGCGCGCGGCGGAGTGGAGCGGAGGCCGCGCCACAGGCGGCGGAACGGGCATATGCGCGCTGGGGCGCTCCCAGGGCGGATCAACGTCGCGCTCGTTTGAGGGCGCGCTCCCGCCCCCGGTCGCGGGGTTCCTCGGCCAGGACTGCTCGTGATCCAAACTGCTCCCGCCCTTCCTCCATGTTGGCCGGCCGCCACTGCTTGGCGGTGGCTCCCTCAGGCATTCTATCATTGTCGCTCATGTGCCACAATGCGGTGGCCGCTCTGGCCACGGTCGGGGAACGGCACGCTGGATGAGCGCGAATGTCACTTGGAGGGCCACCCGCGGGGAGGAGGCGACTTTTCGCGCGCTTCCGCGTATCAGAGATTGTCTGCGTATGATAGATTGAGTGCGTGCATCCGCACGCTCGCGGATCAGGCACGCGCTGTGCGGAGAGGCGATGGCGGTGGCGGGCGCGTGAGCCAGGCACGGACAGGCACAGCGATGAGCCGCCAGGAGGGTGGATTGCGCTACGGCCCATCCGTTGTATACTAGATCTACTGTAACAGACCGCGTAGTGCGCCGATTGGGCGTGCTTCCAGCCGACCGCTGGTGGAGATGGCGGCGGGCAGAAGGGGCAGAGCATGGGGCATCGTGACCCGGCATCCAGAAGCGCGGACTACGCCTTCGAGGATGAGCAGGGAGAGCACTGGGGCGCACGGCTCCTGCGAGAAGTCCTCGAGGTTGCGGTCCTCACGCTGCTCCTCTTCGTGGCCGTGCGCATGTTTGTGCAGAATTACCGGGTCGAGGGGCCGAGCATGCAGCCGACTCTCCACACCAGTGAGTACATCCTGGTGGATAAGGCGGAATACTACTTGCATTCGCCCCAGCGCGGCGACGTGATCGTCTTCCAGTCTCCGCCGAATCCGCAAGAGGCCTACGTCAAGCGCGTGATTGGCGTGCCCGGCGATACCGTGATGATCGCGCAGGATGGCACCGTCACCGTGGATAGGACCGTCATCACCGAGCCATACGTCGCCGACAACGACAATCCGTACGGGCCAAAGACGTGGTTCCTAGGGCCAAATCAATATTTCGTGCTGGGCGACAACCGCGGCGACAGTTCCGATTCGCGCTATTTCGGCCCAGTGGATCGGAAGCTCATCATCGGCAAGGCAGCGCTCGTCTATTGGCCGCTCGCCGACCTCCATCCCCTCCAGACCTTCTCCAGCGTCTTCGCTGGCATCCATCCGTAGGGGGGAATTCTCCCCTCGTCCCTCCCGCGCGGGCAGAGATGGGCCTTCGGCGGATCCTGGCATGCTTCCTGCGTCTGTCGTGCGCAGAGAGCGAGGAGCGCGGCGGCCAGATGGCAAAGGCAAGCCGCGTGGAGAGCGAGGGGGCGACACATGGCCAATGAAGCCCAGGCGGAACGGGAGCCGTCGTCAGAGGCCGCGTCTCAGACAGTGGCCCAGGGGGGAGCCACGGCAGCGGTGGATGGCCACGAGCGCGATGACAGGTCGCCCTCGCCTGCCCCGTAGGCGCGCGGCGGGCCGGTGCGGCGCCTGTTCGGCACACTGGGGCCGGGGCTGATCACCGGCGCGGCGGATGACGACCCCTCCGGCATCGGCACCTATGCCCAGGCCGGCGCGAGTTTCGGCTTCACCCAGCTCTGGCTCGTCCTCTACCTCCTACCGCTGATGATCGCCGTGCAGGAGATGTGTGGGCGCATCGGCATCATCACGCACCACGGCCTCGCTGGCGTCATGCGGCGCCACTATCCACGCTGGATCCTCTCTAGCGCGGTGGTGCTGGTCTTCGTCGCCAACAGCTTCAATCTCGGCGCCGACCTGGCGGCGATGTCCGCCTCCGTGCGACTGCTGGTGCCAGGGGCGCCATTCGTGGTGGTGTTGATCGGCTTCGCGGCGGTCATTCTCGCACTCGAAATCTTCGTTCCCTATGTCTCCTATGCTCGCGTCCTCAAGTTCCTCGCCCTGGCGCTGCTGGCCTACGTCATCACGGGTATCATCATCCAGCCCGATTGGGGCGCGATCGCCCGCGCGACGCTGATTCCGCACATCCAGCCCACCGCAGGCTTTTTGGCGCTGGTCGTGGGCCTGATCGGCACGACCATCAGCCCCTATCTCTTCTTCTGGCAGGCGTCCGAGGAGGTTGAGGAACTGCGCAGCGAGCGGCAGCCAGAGCAGCCCGGCTTGCCGGGGAGACACACGCGGCGGCGGCAGACGCGGCTGGTGCTGCGGGCGCGGCGGTGGCGGCGGACACGTGGCCAACTGACCCGGCTGCGCGCCGATACGGCCATCGGCATGGCCGCGTCCGAGACCGTCGCTTGGTTCATTATGATCACCACTGGCGGCACGCTCTTCGCCAATCACGTCGGCCAGATCACCTCGGCGGATCAGGCGGCGGTGGCCCTGACGCCGCTGGTCCACAGCTTTCCCCACGCGGGCGAGCTGGCACGGCTGATCTTCGCGCTGGGCATCATCGGGGCGGGGTTGCTGGCGGTGCCGACCTTGGCGGGCGCGGCGGCCTATGCCACCGCGGAGGCGTTTGGCTGGCGCGAGGGCCTCTCGCGGCGGTTGCGACACGCGCCCGGCTTCTACGGCGCCATCGCCGCCGCGACCCTGGTGGGCCTGATTCTGGGCCTCGTCGGCCTCAACCCCATCCAGGCCCTGGTCTATGCCGCCGTCCTCAATGGCATTATCGCCGTGCCGCTGCTCGTCCTGCTGCTCTTCATCGCCAACAATCGCGGCATCCTTGGC
>JADMIN010000034.1 GCA_015478575.1 Ktedonobacterales bacterium
ATGGGACACGATGACGAGGCGGCTGTCCGTCAACGACTCACCGGGGACCGCAAGCGCTTGGAGCACGATATCTTTGAGCGCACGCAAGGCTCCGAGGCGCTGGTGCCGGTGGATCCCTTGCTGGATTCTGGCGGCGCGGCCAGCCACGAGGCCGACGATGCCGACGCCGTCGCCGACTACGATCGCAACCAAGCGCTGATACGTAACTCACAGATCGTGCTGGCGCAGGTGCGAGCCGCCCTGGCGCGGCTTGACCAGGGTACGTATGGCATCTGCGAGCGGTGCGGGCGCGAGATTGGCGCGCGTCGGTTGGAGGCGCTGCCGTATGCCACGCTGTGTATTGATTGCCAGGAAGCGGCGGAACACCAAACGCCGACCCTATGAGGAGACGCATGTCAATCGCTCGCCGCAAAGACCTCGCGATGGTGGCTATTGGGCTGCTCGCGGTGGTCGTTGATCAACTCACCAAGCGCTGGATCGTCACCTATTTTACCTCAGCGCCGCGTCCACCCGTCCCGCTGCTGGGACAGGTGCTGGAACTCCAGTATCTTCAGAATACGGGCGTCGCGTTCAGCCTGCTCGAAGGGACGCCCCTGAAATTCCTGTTCATCGCGATCGCCATTACGATGATCAGTTGGCTTTATTGGCGCAACCGCACGGATGGCTCACTGCTCCTCAAAGTCGCCTTTGGTCTCATTCTCGGCGGCGCGGCAGGCAATCTGATTGACCGCTTTACGCGCCAGTATGTAGTGGATTTCATTCACTTCCAGATTCCTGGCCGCTTCAACTTCGCGGTCTTCAACCTTGCCGACAGTAGCATCACGGTTGGTGTGCTGCTGCTCGCCTACCTCTTGTGGCGCCAGAACACGATGACGCCAGAACACGATGGCGCGCGCCCCGCCGATACCCTGGCGGTGGCTGACGCGCCCACCGGGGCCGACGCCATGGTGCTCCCCGCTTCGTCGCCATCCTCCGCTCCCCAGCTCTCCACACGCATCCGCCGTGGGACGAACAGTGGCCGCTGATTCGGGAGCCGATGCCCTCGGCGACGCGAACAGCGGGCGAGTGGATCCTGAGACACTCAGCGATGCGGCGCGCACCGCGTCACGTACACTGCTCGTCACGGCGGATCTCGCTGGCCAGCGGTTGGATCGCGCATTGGCCATGTTGTTGCCCGCGCTCTCACGCACGCGCGCGCACGCGGCGATCCGCGCGGGCGAGGTCACGGTGAGTGGGCGCCCCGCCAAGCCCGGGCAGGTCCTTGAAGCTGGCCAGCGCATCGAGTTGGCGCCCGGCGCTGATGCGTCGCTGGCGCCGACGGCCAAGAGCCACGCGCCCACGGCGCAAGCGATTCCCCTCCCCATCGTCTATGAAGACGCGCACGTGCTGGTGGTGGATAAGCCCGCGGGAATGGTCGTGCATCCCGCGCCGGGGCATGCTGGCGGCACGCTGGTCAACGCGCTCTTGGCCCACGTCCCCAACCTGGAAGGCGGCGAGGCGCAGCGTCCTGGCATCGTCCATCGGCTGGATAAAGACACCTCTGGGCTGCTGGTAGTCGCCAAGGATGTCGCGACCCACAGCGCGCTCGCCGAGCAGATGCATGCCCACCGCATGGTCAAGCGTTACCTGGCGCTGGTCGAGGGGCATATGCCCGCCACTGAGGGGGCGATCGAGGCGCCGATTGGGCGGGATCCCCGCCAGCGCCAGCGGATGGCTTTGGTCTCGCTGGTACGCGGGGGGCGAGAGGCGCGCACGCGCTTCCGCGTGCTGCGCGAGGCACGAGGCCGCTCGCTGCTGGAGGTCCAACTGGAGACCGGTCGCACCCACCAGATTCGCGTCCACTTGGCCGCTGTGGGCCACCCGGTCGTCGGCGATGTCATCTATGGGCACCCACAGCCACCGCAGCCGCCACGCCAGTTTCTCCACGCGGCGTATCTTGCGTTCGCCCACCCCGTCAGCGGGGCGTGGCTCGTCTTCGAGGCGCCCCTGCCCTCCGATCTGGCCGCCTTCCTCACGATCTGGGAGAGCTAAGGGGACGGCATGAGCCTCCGCCATCTGGCTATTGCCGCCCCTGGGTGCGCATGAGATACTTGGACTGCTGAAGAAGCGTGACGCAAAGACCGAGGAGAGCATGATGGCACAACAGGTGCGCGAGATTTTTCCAGGAATAACCGTCAATCCCTTGGTGCGGTTCGGCAAGCCGGTGGTGCGTGGCACGCGCGTGCCGGTGGATGAGCTGGTGGGCAAGGTGGCCAGCGGCATGACGGTCGAGGCTGTCGCCAGCGAGTATGGCGTCACGTCCGCGGATGTGTGCGCGGCGCTGGGCTACGCGGCGCGGCGCCTGGCGGAAGAGATCGTCTATGCTACCGAGTGAGCCGCTCCGCTGGTCCTTCCTCGTGGATGAGGATATGCCCCGCTCCCTGGCCTTCACGCTGCGCGCGTCGGGCTATAGCGCCGAGGACGCGCGCGACGCGGCGCTGGCCGAACTGACCGACGCGGCCCTCTTCGCCTATGCCCAGGCCCATGGGCAGGTGCTCGTCACTGGCGACACCGGCTTTGCCAACACCCTACGCTATCCCCTTGGCACCCACGCTGGCATCGTGATGCTGCGCCAAGCGGCGGATATCGCCGCGCCCCATGTCGCCCAGGCGCTGCTCAACGGCTTGGGCGCGCTGGCGGGCCACAGCCTCGCCGGGGCGCTGCTGGTGATCGAACCAGGATGCCTGCGCCTCTCGCGCCCCGCCCCGCCAGAGCCAACGTGAGCGCCTGAAGCGTGAGCGCCTGAAGGCGGCAATGCCACGGATGTCCGCTGCTGTGTTGCTCCTTCCTCCCCGCGTGTGCTACACTGCTGGCCAGCCGTTGGTGGCGCTTCCGTGTGGCGGAGCGCGCGCCGTGGCAGCAAGCGGAGGGGGGTGCCACATGGCGGAGAGCGCGCCGCGCCCCTGGGGCAACGAGCGGCAATTCTCGATCTACCTCGCGGGCTTGCAAGGGCAGTTGCCTGCGCAACCGATCGCCATCGAAGAGTTGGAGCGCCAGGCACGCGAGCGGCTCAGCCCAGCGGCCTATGGCTACGTCGCGGGCGGCGCGGGCGGCGAGGAGACACTGCGCGCCAACCGCCAGGCGTTCGAGCGCTGGCGCATCGTCCCGCGTATGCTGCGCGATGTCGAGGAACGTGATCTGCGCATGGAACTCTTCGGCGCGCGGCTGCCCGCGCCTTTGCTGCTCGCCCCCATCGGCGTGCAATCCATCGTCCACCCAGAGGCGGAGGTCGCCGTCGCCCGCGCCGCCGCGTCGCTGGGCGTCCCTCTCGTGCTCAGCACCGCCGCCTCGCGCACCATAGAGGAGGTCGCCCAGGCGATGGGCCAGACACCGCGCTGGTTCCAGCTCTACTGGGGTCGTGATCCCGAACTGACGGCGAGCTTCCTCCAGCGTGCCGAGCGCGCGGGCTATAGTGCCCTCGTGGTCACGCTGGATACGCAGATCCTCAGTTGGCGCGAGCGTGACCTGCAAAACGCCTACCTGCCCTTCCTGCGCGGAGAGGGGCTGGCCAACTACTTCAGCGACCCCGTCTTCCGCGCCGCGCTGGACCAGCCGCCAGAGCAGGACCCGCAGGCGGCGATCTTCCACTTCGTGCGCATCTTCGTCAACCCGCGCGTCACCTGGGCGGACCTGGCTTTCCTGCGCGCGCATACACGGCTGCCCATCCTGCTCAAGGGCATCTTGCATGCCCAGGATGCCGCGATGGCGCTCGACGCGGGCATGGATGGCATCATCGTCTCCAACCACGGCGGACGGCAGGTGGATGGCGCCATCGGCGCGCTGGAGGCCCTGCCAGCGGTGACGCGCCAAGTGCGAGACCAGGTGCCCCTCCTCTTCGACAGCGGCATCCGCCGTGGCGCTGACGCCTTCAAGGCGCTGGCGCTGGGCGCGCGCGCCGTGCTGCTGGGCCGCCCCTATATATGGGGCCTGGGCCTCCATGGCGAGGCCGGCGTGCGTGATGTCCTCTTCAACTTCCTCGCCGACCTCGACCTGACCTTCGCCCTCAGCGGCCACGCCTCTCTCGCCACTGTGGATGCCACCACGCTTGTCCGCGCGGAGTAGCGCCGTGCGCCCGCTAGGCCAGCCGGACGAGCGCCGTGCGCCCCGACCATGCCACGCCAGCGATGAGCTTAGCGATTTTGTCGCCACCCGCCCTCGTAACGCCTGAAGAATTCGGGCCTCATCGAATGATAAAATAGTACCATGAGGGGATGTGCCGCGCATCCGTGTGGCAGAAGAGACTGTGCTTCCCCTTCGGGTCTGGTGCGAGTTTGGGTCTGGTGCGAGCGTAGCCCGACCACAGGCTCACCACGCCACTCCACCGGGCAAAAAGTCACGCAGAAAATTGCTCGCGAGCGACAAGGGAATCGAGTACCATAGGATCATGCACGAGAAAAGTCTGAAAACCCTGGAATATCCCACGATCATCGAAAAGCTGGCGCACGAGGCCGCGTTCTCCGCGAGCAAAGCGCTGGCGCGAGCGCTGCTGCCCAGCGCCGACCTCGATGAGGTCCGGCGACGGCTCGCCCTCACGACCGAGGCGCGGCGTCTGCTGGATGTGCGCGCGGACGCTGGTGTACGTGGAGCGAAGGACGTACGCCCACATGCCGCCGCCGCCGAGCATGGCGTGGTGCTCTCGACCAGCGAGTTGTTAGAGGTGCTCGCGACGCTGCGCGCCTCCGCCTATCTCGCGCGCGTCATCGCCAAACTGGATGAGGGATTCCCCCTGCTCAAAGGGCTGGCGGCAGACCTGCCCATCCGGCTCAAGCTGGAGGGGCGCATCGCCGAGAGCATCAGCGAAGAAGGCGAGGTGCTGGACGCGGCCTCGCCAGCGTTGCGGCGGCTGCGGATGGAGATCCGCAACGCGCAACAGCGGCTGCAGGAACGTCTGAGCACGCTCGTCAATGAATTCCGCTCCGCGCTCCAAGATCCCATCATCACCATGCGCTCGGACCGCTACGTGTTGCCGGTGCGGGCGGAGGCGCGTGGCCAGGTGCGCGGCATCGTCCACGATCAATCCAGCAGTGGCGCGACGGTCTTTGTTGAGCCGCTGGCCGTCGTCGAGATGAATAACCGCCTGCGACAGCTCCAGATCGAGGAGCGGCAGGAGGTCGAGCGCATCCTACAGGAGCTTTCCGGCGAGGTGGGCGCGGAGGCCGCGTACGTGCGGCTGGCGGTGGAGCTGCTGGCGGAGATTGATGTGCAGCTCGCGAAGGCGCGCTATGCTGGGTTGATCCGCGCTGGCGCCCCGCGCGTCAACAGTGAGGGGCGACTGCGGCTGCGGCGCGCGCGCCATCCCCTCCTCACAGGCAAGGTCGTGCCGATTGATTTCTGGCTCGGCGGTGACGAGGCACGCATGGTGGTCATCACCGGACCGAACACCGGCGGCAAGACCGTCGCGCTCAAGACGGTTGGGCTGCTGTGTCTGATGGCCCAGGCGGGTATGCACGTGCCCGCCGAGGAGGACTCAGAACTGCCGATCTACAGTGCGATCTTCGCGGATATCGGCGACGAGCAGAGCATCGAGCAGAGTCTGAGCACCTTCTCATCGCACCTGAACCGAATTGTCGAGATTTTGCGCGTGGCGGGCATGGATTCGCTCGTGCTCTTGGATGAACTGGGCGCGGGAACCGATCCCGATGAGGGATCAGCGCTGGCTCGCGCCATTCTGGGCTACTTGCTAGAGCGGCATATCTCGACTGTCGCCACAACGCACTACTCTGAACTGAAAGCCTTCGCGCATGAGCAGTCTGGCGCCACCAATGCCTCGGTCGAGTTCAACGTCGAGACGCTCTCACCGACCTACCGCCTCAGCATCGGCCTGCCAGGTCGCAGCAATGCCCTGGCGATCGCGGCACGTCTGGGGCTGTCAGAGGAGATCATCGAGCGCGCGCGCGACCATGTGGGCAGCGCTGGCGTCGAGATGGAGCAACTGCTAGAGGGCTTGCGGGCGGAGCGCAAAGCCGCCGCCGATGAGCGCTACCACGCCAGCATGGAGCGCGCCGAGGCGGAGTACCAACGGCGCGAACTGGAGCGCCGCCAGGCGGAGACTGAGGAGGACCGCGTGCGCTTGCTCAACGAGGCACGCACACAGGCACGGCGCGAATTGGAGCAGGTCCAGACAGAGCTAGCGCAGATGCGGACACGGATGCGCCAAAAGGGTCTCTCGGAAGAGCACCTCAACGCGATGCGCGCCAGCGTGCGGAAGCTGGAAGAGTCGGTGACGCCCGCCGCCCACCGCACGCGCGGGTCGAGCCAGGAGCCGAGCGCGGAGGCGTTAGCGGGTGTGCCAGAGGTGGGCGATACCGTCTACGTGCGCTCGATGGATGCGCGCGGTGAGTTGGTCGGGGCGCCCAACGCACGTGGTGAGGTCGAGGTGCGTCTCGGTGCGCTCAAGGTGCGCGTGCCAGGGGATGGGGTGGTGCGCCTCAGCCGACGCCAGGCGCGTGCCGAGCAGTCGCTCCCCGCGATTACCCTGCCGCCGCGCGATGCGGTCGAGGCGCCAGAACTCCAGATTGATCTGCGTGGTTGGCGCGTCGAGGATGGGCTGGAGGAGGTCGAACGCTACATCCACAATGCCTACATGGCTGGCATGCCCTTCGTGCGCATCCTGCACGGCAAGGGCACTGGCGCGCTACGCCAGGCTATTCGTCAGCAACTCGCGCATCATCCGCTGGTGCGCTCCTGCGCGTCGGCGGAGGCCAAGAATGGCGGTGACGGGATCACGGTCGTTACGCTTGCCAACTATTGTCGCGCCGAAGATGACCGCGCTTTTGCGCGCTGCCCTTCCGCGATGAGAGGCGGAACCCCTTGGTACCTCATCCCACGGTGAAGTACAGGTCGCGCGCGGCGGCTGACCTGCCGTTGATCGTGATCGTCACCAGGATATCGAAGGTGCCGTTGAGATCGAGCTTCGCGGTGTAGATGAACGATCCTCCCGCGACGAGATAGCGGCCCGACGCGATAGAAAAGAGGATCGTGCCCCCTTGGCGGACGAAGATGCTCATCGGGCCAGAGGCAACCCCATCTGACATGCAGAGATTGACATAGATTGTCTGGCCGGGGGTGAAGCGATTCGTGCCGTTGGCTGGCGCGCATGAGGCATCTGGGTAAGCCGCGAGCACGACGGAGCGGAAGGATGCCCTGGCCTGAGCATCCACTTGCTGCTGCACGTTGGGGGTCGCGGTGGGCGAAGGCGTCGCGGTGGGCGTCGGCGCCTGGGTGGCGGTGGGCGTGGGGAGGGTGCTCGGCGGAGTCGTGGCCACGGCCACAGTCGGCGCGTGGCCGCTCGCGCCCCCGACCCCGACGGGCCATATGCCCCATGCGGAGACACCCAACCAGCTAGCCAGCGACACCAGGAGGACCGCCGCTATCGCCACTCCGATCACCATGGGGGACCCACGCCGCCGACGCCGACGGCGCGGAGCCGGCACCATCACGGTCTCGATCTCATCCGTTGTCGGGTCCCATACCCGCGCGGGTGACGCGGAAGGGCTGGGGACAACAGGCGCGAGGCTAACGGGCGCCAGCGTCTCCTCGTCGGCCACATTACTGTGTACCTGTTCGCGTGCTCCCGCTCCCCAGGGAACGACTGGATCAGGCAGGGGGGCACGCGCTCTTGGCGTGGCGTGCTCAGGGTCGGAGGTCGGGTGGGGCCATGGCGGTTGCCCGTGACCGCGTTCCTCTCCTTGTGGAGGAGTGAGGCTGGAGGCGGCATCCGTGGCGGCCTCTCGTGCTCGTGGCTGCGAGGGTTTTGATGGCAGCCCAAGCAACCGAGGCGCGATGGCCGCGGAACGTGCGCGCCGTCCCCCCGGCAGCGTCGGTACGGCATCCGGCGGCAGCGCGCCGTCGGCCTCAGCGCTGGGTGGCGGTGCGCTGGGTGGCGCGTGGTGAGCGGCGGGCGGTGTCTCTGTGTCGGCATCCAGCCGCACGTCCACTGGCGCGAAGAGCGCGGCGTGGCTCGGTGGCGGAGGCGCCTCGGCACGTGCGCCGTCAGTGCCCGCCGCGGAGGATCCCTGGGCAGTCCGCACCTCTGGCGAGCGGGCGGGGATCTCGGCCATGCCGTTTGAGGTGATGTGGGGGGACTCTTCACGGAAAGGCTCCAGCGCTTGCGCAAAGGCTTCCGCTGTGGGGAACCGATCCTCCGGCTGCTTGGCGAGCGCACGCTCGATGATGTGTGCTAGCTCCGGCGGCACGTCAGGATTGAAGCCACGAATGTAGGCCGGGCGGGCGTGGACTTGCTGGTAGAGCACCGAAACCGGTGTGGCGCCGGTGAAAGGTGGGCGCCCCACCAACGCTTCATAGAGCACACAGCCGAGGGCATAGATATCGGCGCGCCGGTCAATCTCGCCTCCCTCAGCCTGCTCCGGCGCCATGTATTCGGGGGTGCCGATGGTCGTGCCTGATTTCGTCAGCCCGCGCATCCCCTGAATCTTCGCGATGCCGAAATCGGTCAGCAGCACATGTCCTGGGCGCTCGCTATCCATCAGCATATTGGATGGCTTCACATCCCGGTGCACGATCTCCTTCTCGTGGGCATGGTGTAGCGCGTGCGCCATCTGAACGATGTAGGCAATCGCTTGCTCGGTCGGTAACGCATGCCCCAGCAGTTGGCGCAGCGTGCCACCATTGGCGCATTCCATGACGAGGTAGACGTATTCCTCGGTCTTGCCCTTTTCGTAGATCTCGATGATGTTGGGATGGCTGAGCTTGAGGACGATCTCCACTTCGAGATTAAAGCGGCGCACGAAGGTGAGACGGTCTTCGGCGTCGTTGGGGATGACCTTGATAGCAACGTCACGCTGGCGTTCCGGGTCAAAGGCGCGATAGACGCGCGAGGAGCCGCCGCGGCCTAGCTCCGCGCTTATCCTATAGCGGCCCAGTTGACTCCCGATAAGCTCGTTCCATCCCATCGTACGTATCGCCTTCGCTCCCTGGCGGCCACGGCCGGTTGGTGGCGTGTGCCCGCGCGTCTGCCTGGTGGTTTGCCAGCGACCATTGTATCTTACCCAGGCACCGCTGGCTAGTGTCTGTCCTGTGCGACGGGCCTACGGCCAGGCACGCGGCCAGCCACACACACCTAGCGAAAAGTACTGGTAGAGAGATCAGGTGTGCCACGAGAGCCGCGCCGCTAGGACGGTGTCGCGACCACGGTGAACGGGAGCACGACGGCGGCGCGGCCATTCCAGGTCAGCACGACGATGGCCCGCCCAACATCGCTGGGCGTGAGGGGCGCCGAGAATTGGGCATAGCGCCCGGCGGACGCGGCGGGGATGACCAAGGAGCCAGGCACGCGCTCGCCAGCCGTGCAAAAGAGGACGCCAGCGTCACCGCCCGCGCTGGTGGTGATCTGAAACGTGAGGTAGGCGCGCTGGCCCGCGTGGAAGGTTGTGGTGCGGTTCGTGGGGCGGTAGTCGCCATGAGCACGGTCGCGCAGGCCCGTGGTGAGCTGGGCCGCCGCCAGCGCGCGCGTGGCGGTCGGATCGGTGGGGGGTGCCCCGCAGACAGTGGCCGTTGGGGCGGCTCGCGGCCCGAGCGCGCCGAGCACCAATGTCGTCCCGCCACTCCGCCACACCCCAATGGCCAGAAGCGCGGCAAACGCCAGCGTCGCCGCCAGACGGCCCCACTTCCGCGCCTGTGCCCCCGCGGACGGCGTGGTTAGCGGCCCATCCTGCTGGCCGCTTCCCATGTCAGAGAACGGAGCGTGCGCGCGCGGCGGGAGGGCTTTCGCGCGCCGGCGCCCCATTCGTGCGCGCCGCGCGGCGGGCGGGGGAGCCGCGTCTGGCACGACCGGTGGACCATAGGGCGTGGGTGTGTAGCGCGTGATGGGAATGCCATCCCACGTTGCCTGCCACTGCGCGCGCGTGGGGAGCGCCGCCCCGCAGTGTGGACAGTGCTGATGGAACGTCTCGACGACCTCCCCGCATGCCGCGCAATGCATATCTCTCTCCCGCCGACCCCTATTTCCGTGCGTCCCACTGGCCTCTTGCCGCGCCGCCCCTCCCACTTGGAGCACGCTACCCCGTCGCGCACGCGAAGCGCGTGCCATTCCACCAACCAGGCGCCAGCGAATACATGCGGTGGCGGGTGGCCGCGCTGCGCTATACTTTCTGTAGCGTCGTGCCGACGTGTCGCGGCGGCGCAACGGACGCGCAGCGGACGAGCAGGCTCTAGGAGAGAGGGGAAATATGATGCGTGTAGGATTGCAGGTGCCGAATTTCACCTGGGCCGGTGGCCCCAGCCAGCTTGGCGACACATTCGCGCTGATCGCGCGGCGTGCCGAGCGTGCGGGCTTCTACAGTCTGTGGGTGATGGATCACTTTTTCCAGATCGCCTTCGTGGGACCGCCAGAGCACGAGATGCTGGAGGGATGGACCGCGCTGGCCTTCGCCGCGGGCCACACCAACCGCATCAAGCTGGGCACGATGGTGACTGGCGTGACCTATCGCTTGCCAGGTGTGCTGGTCAAGACGGCCACCACCCTTGATGTGCTCTCGCACGGTCGCGCCTATTTCGGCGTTGGCGCCGCGTGGAACGAGGCGGAACATCAGGGGCTAGGTGTGCCCTTCCCGCCGGTCGCCGAGCGCTTTGAGCGCCTGGAAGAACTGCTGCGCATCGCGCGCCAGATGTGGTCGGGCGACGAACAGCCATTCGCGGGCAAGCATTACCAACTTGCGCGCCCACTCAATTCGCCGCCGGCCTTCCAGCGTCCGCATCCGCCCATTCTCATCGGCGGCGGGGGCGAGCGCAAGACGTTGCGCCTCGTCGCGCAATACGCCGATGCCTGCAATCTCTTCGCGCGCATGGGAGATGACGTGCTGCGCCACAAACTGGATGTGCTGCGTGGGCACTGCGAGGAGGTCGGACGGTCCTATCAGGAGATCGAGAAGACGACGCTCGACACGCTCCATGTCACCCGTGATGGCCGCGACGGCTCGGTGACGCCCGCGCGGGCGGTGGAAAGGCTGGCCCACCTGGCTGAACTCGGTATTGACCAGGCGATCTTCAGCATGCCCAACGTCTCTGATCCCGACGCCTTTGACATGCTGGCCAGCGAGGTCATTCCCCAGGTCAGCGCGCTGGCGGTCGCTGGCCGCTAGATAATTTGCTACTTCGTCCTGTGGAGGAGTATGATGCGCATTCCTGAGCATGTTCGCCGCTTTCTTGATGAACCACGGTTCGCGGTGTTGGCAACACTCAGCCCTGACGGCACGCCGCAGCAGACCGTTATCTGGTATGAGCTGGATGGCGACGAGATCGTGATGAACACCGCGGAGGGGCGCATCAAGAGCGGGAATCTGCGCCGTGACCCTCGTATCTCTCTCTGCGTCGAGGATGGCTACCGATACGTGACGCTCACTGGGAA
>JADMIN010000703.1 GCA_015478575.1 Ktedonobacterales bacterium
GAAAAAGGGCGGCCCGGCCGCGCGGCCATCCTCGCCACGCTGCGGGTTCTCGATCTTGATAACATCCGCGCCGAGATCGCCGAGGAACTGCGCACACGTCGGCCCGGCCAGATGCCGCCCCAGATCGAGCACCCGCACTCCCGCCAGCGGCATCATCACTTCCTGCCCATCATCTCTCATGCCGCGATCCCCTTCCATCGTCAGGCGAAACCGGGAGAACCGCAAAGGCGCAAAGAACGCGAAGATCGCAAAGGGGGAAAGGAATCAGATAACTCGCCCTCGGTAGGTGGATGCGGAATGGTTGTCATGCTGCCCACCGCGCAATGCGCGCTGCTTCCGCTTTCGTGCGTCTTCCCCATTTCGGCGGCGGTTGCCAGCGCGCGGGAGGCACCCGGTAATGCAGCAGTTCCGCCATGCTCCAGACATGATCGGTGATCCCTGCCGCCATCGCGGGCGTCTGTCCCCGCGCCAGACTGCCATGGGGTGTGCAGAAGTTGTAGACCGCTCCCACCAGCCACATCCCCGCTGCCAATCGCGCCATCGTCCGCCCCAACCCGCGCGTGCGGCGCGCCAAACTTGCCAGCCGGGCGCGGAACGTCCCATTCAGCCGCTCGATGTACGCCGTCTGGATCGTCCCCGCCCCGAGCAGCCGTTTCGCCCAGCGGCGCGTGCCATGGGCGAGTCGGCGCGTCACCCCGACGACTCGTCCGCCCGCGCGCTGTTTGACCACTTGCCCGATCACCAAGCCCGGCCACGCGATCAGCCGACGCCGCCCCCGCTTCCCGTCGCGCGGCTGGGGCGAACGGGCCATCCGGCGCACCTGGCGCACATAAGCAGCGAACCCATCCACACAGACGAGCAGCGGTGCGGGCCGCGCGCACCCCTTGACCAGTGCCAGCAACCGGGCGAGCAGCGCGCCGTCCCGCCGCACACTGACCGCGCCACCGAGCCAGAGCCGCGTGACGACCTGCATCGCCAATGCCACCCAGACAATCCCCCCCTGCTGCTTGACCCGAATCTCGTCCGCCTGCACCGCGCCCAGATCGCGCGGCTGGCAGACTACCTCCTGATGCACCGCTGCGCACTGCCTCCCCGCTACGTCCGTCCAGTCCGCGACCGTCTGGCGTTGCACCCCGAACGCCACCGCGATCGCCGGAGGCGGACAGCCATAGGCAATCAGGGTCAGGATACAGGTGATCGTCGCCTCGTCGGTGGAGCGGCGATAGAACGGCGTGCCCACGCGCGGACTGAACGTCTTGCCGCAGACGGTACAGCGGTAGCGCGGTGGGGTGCGCGAGTGAATCCAGAGATTGCCTTCGCCGCTGCGTCCCCTTGCGGGGCAGTCGGGATTCGGACAGAATGTTTCCTGCGGGTTCATAGAATCTCCTCCTCAGCAAAGAAGATTCTACCGAACTCGCATTTCGCTGTCTCATCCTCCTACTCCACCGTTCCGCACACACCTACCGAGCGCCCTCTTTGCCCTTCTTCTTCCTTTCTTTGCGTTCTCTGCGTTCTTTCGGGTGCCCTCTGGGCAGTATTTGCGGTTCTCCCCGGTTTCGCCTACTTCCCCTGCCAATTCGGCTTGCGCTTCTCTAAGAAGGCGCGGACGCCCTCGTGGAAGTCCTCGCTCGTGTACGCTTTGACGATCAGGTCGCTGCTGTGTGGCGGGCGGCGGTGCAGCGAGATACGATGGACGGCTTCCTTCGTAATCTGGATCGTCAGCGGCGCGTTCTCGGCGATCTGCTCCGCCATCGTCTGCACATGCTGATAT
>JADMIN010000704.1 GCA_015478575.1 Ktedonobacterales bacterium
CCCGGAGACCTCTCCCACTGATCAACAGCGCCAGCTCACGGAGGAGCGCGACCTGCGCATCACCGCGGCTGAGACTGAAGATACCATCATCCTGAGTGGTACCGTGCCCTCAGAGGAGGACCGCGCCGCCGCCGCACGCGCCGCCGCCAGCCTCGCGCCAGGCAAGCGCGTCGAGAATCTGCTGGAAGTCGAGCGCCTCGTACCCGACGGCCACAACCCAGAATGGACAGATAACGCCAATATGGAGCCGCTCTTCGCCTCGTCAGACGACGCCTCCGACGGCAGCCCCAACCCCGACTTCATGGGCCAGTCGCTCGACACCGACACGCTCACGGTCGAGGATTCAGGCGCGCAGGAGGACCAGCCCACCAGCGTCGCCGAGCCTGATAGCCCCTTCTTTCCCCCAGTTGATCCCGTGATCATGACAAACACCGATGGCAGCGTTGATGTGCTCGGCGGCTTCTCCCCTGACGCGATGGCCGAGATGTCGGTCGCCCCATCCACCGAAGATAACGTACCTGGTGACGAGGCGTTGGTAGAGGCCATTCAGCGCGAGCTGCGCGAGGATGCGCTGACTACCTCACTGCGCGTTGATATCGTGGTGGAGCGCGGCGTGGCCCGCCTGCGCGGCACCGTGCCCGATCTCGAGGACGCGGAGCATGTTGAGGCAGTGGCCAACCGCGTGCCCGGCGTCCGTGAGGTCGTCGAGGAGTTAGATGTCACGCGCATGTAATCAGCGGGGCGTAGCACGCCCCACAAGCGGACTACCCACCGTCCTCACACACCAGCCGGAAGCCAACATCCGTGAGTGAGCCGCCCGCGACATGCGTAGAGCGGCAGGCGGCACGGGCACTATGCCCGTCGTGCCGCCACGAGCCGCCGCGCAACACATGGCGCGCGAACTCGTTGGGCGTCTCGCGTCCATCATCGGCATCGTAGGGGTAGGCCTTCGCCACGCTGCTGGTCCACTCCCAGACGTTACCCGCCAGATCCTCCACGCCGTAAGGGCTGACGCTCGTCGGCCACACCCCGACGGGAGCGGTGCCGCCTCGGCCACTCTCGCTCGTGTTACAGCGCCCCGCGTCGAAGCGGTCACCCCAGGGATAGAGGCGCGCGTGACCAGCGGCGGCATCCCAGCGTGCCGCCTTCTCCCACTCCGCCTCAGTGGGCAGCCGCCACGTCCGGCCCGTCACCTCCGAGAGCCAGCGTGCGTAGGCCAGCGCCTCGTGCCAGGTGACATGGGTCTCTGGATGATCAGCGGCACGCCACTGCGTCTCTTGTTCCTCTGGCTGTTCGCCACCGATGCGCGTGTAGCACGCATACTCGGCCACCGTCACGGGGAAGCGCATCATGGCGAAGCTCGCCACACGCACCCCATGCCGTGGGCGCTCATCTCGCAGCGAACCCGGATCATCAAACGGATCGCTGCCCATGAGAAACGTGCCCGCTGCCACGACACAAAGCGGTGGGATAATCACCTCGATGTGGCGCAACAGGCGCGTCACATAGCCAAGCTCGGCGAGCCGCTCCGGCTCGTGCTGCATCGCATACATCGTTGACCCTCTCCGCGCACCCGCGAGCGGCAGCCCGTGAGCATGCCCGCCCGGCGCCCTGTTAACATATACCATGCCAGCATCTTCGTGTGTACGATACGGCCACTGACCCCTCGCCAGCCGCGCAGCCACATCTTCCACTTCTCTGCCGCTGCGCGAGAAGAGCGTCTCACGTAACCGGTGCCCAACAACTTCATACCCGACGTGAGTGCCC
>JADMIN010000705.1 GCA_015478575.1 Ktedonobacterales bacterium
GTCGAGGGGCAAGAGCGACAGCTTCCTTCCGCTGGGAAGAGCGCAGGGGCACCCATCAGCGTCTGCGAGAAGAAGGCGCTGGTGCATCTATGCTCCCCCGTTGGATACGTCGCGCGCCGTCCCGATCGCCGCCTGCGAGAAGAGGGCGCTGGTGCATCTATGCTCCCCCTCCGCGGGTGATCCCAGCCGCGCTCGCGCCCCTCTCCGAGCGCGACCGCCGCGCGTTGCTGGAGAGGCCCGCGCCGCCGAGCCAGCCAGCGGCCTTGGCCCCATTGCTCGCTCCGCGCCAGCGCCGTGGGCAACGCTCCCCCCTCCCCGCTCCCCCTTCCCTCGCAGGGAAGGGGGCTGGGGGGTTAGGTCGGCAAGGGGGCTGGGAGGTTAGGTCCCGCTCTCCATAACACCATTCACAGATCCCACCCCCGCGCAGAGCGCTTGGCCGCCTGACCCGATCACCTCTGTGGTGGCCTAGTGGCCGCGCGGCCACCACGTCGCACGTCCAGTGGATGCTAGCGCGCGGGACCGCCCCGTCTGAAGATGCGCCGTCGGCCCTCTGCCGCTCCACTGGCGCCCTCTCCACCAGCCAGCCAGCGCATCAGCACACGCCAAGCGGAGACGATGGCCGGCGGCGCGACGGTGTCAGACGCGCCACCATAGCGAGCGGGATCATAGGTCTCGGTCAAGGCGGCAAGCGCTTCATCCACTTGCCCTTGGCTGGGCATTTCCCCCGCTTCCGCTGGCGTGGGGCGCACGTCGCGCAGGCGACGCGCATACTCATCCGGCGTCTCGCTTAGCCGACGCGGATGCCCCGCTCGTGCCCCCGCGCGCAGCAACTCGCGATAGAGATAGCGTACGGTGCCCGGCCGCAGCGCTTCCTCGGCCAGGGGTGCGGGCGCGGCAGGGCGGCGGGCGAAAAGTCCTCGGAATTGCTGTCCCAGCACCGCGCCCGCATTCAGCGCCTCACGCTCCTCCTCGAAGCCCTGCTCTTCGCGCAGCGACGCGAACTGCCGCAACAGGCGCAGCAAGATGAACACCGCGACCAACGCCACCAGCGCCACCAGCGCCAAGCGCCCAGCAAAAAACCACTCAGGCGGTGCATGGAATGGCAGCGGTGGTTTATTCGGCAGGGTGGTGGTGGCGGACGACGATGGCGGTTTCCCGGTCTGTGAACGGGCGATGAGATTGTGCAGGAAGGTAATCGGCCCGTTGAGGAGCAAGAACAGCAGGAAGGCAAAAGCGGTGACAAGCCACTCGATCAACTGCCTCAACCCCTCCCCCGCGGGACGCAAGAGGGCCGCCAGCGTTCGCAGGCTCTCATACGACACGACGAGCGTGAGCACGAGAGCGGCGGCGACCACCAGCCCGCTGATGCCCAGGGCCGTCGTGATCCACGCGCGATTGATGGTCGCTCCCGCCTCATCGTCGCCTATCGCGAGCGGTCGGCGCTCGCGATGCTCACGCTCGGTATCGGCAACATGGGCGAGTGCGATGCCCACCAATCCAGCGAAGACCTCGGCGGGCAGCAACAGCGCCAGCGCGGCGACGACCATGGACCGAGGCGCCCCGCCGATGGTGGCCGCGGCCATGATCGCGAGGATGAGCACACCCAGGCCGACCAGAAAGCGCGAGTAGATCCGCTCGCGATAGAGGGGTTGCAGGGTCAGCGCGAGGCCGCGCCACCAGAGATAGGCGGCGAGGAGGCCCAGCCCCAGAATCGCGCCAAAGCGACCGCCACCGTCGCTGATATCCGTGATCAGCGAA
>JADMIN010000706.1 GCA_015478575.1 Ktedonobacterales bacterium
GGCTCTTGGGCGCTTTTGGTGAGACCCTGTTGGCTCCTCATCCGGCGTACAACATCCGCTGGCGCAGCAGATCGAACTTCGCGCGGCCATACATCGCGCGCTTCAAAACTTTCAGGCGATTCACCTGGCCCTCCGTTTGTCCGTTGCTCCACTCCGTCGCCACCGCCGCTTCCACGGCATCGCGGTCGCGCCACATCCCGCGCGCCACCGCGCGCAGTTCGGCAATCCCACATTCCTCCGCGCGATGGAGCCAAGCATACAGTCCTGCCACGTCGTGTTCCTTGAGTACCGCCACGAACTCCTCCACCAGCGCTTGCGCCACCATCACCTCCGGGCAACTCCGATGCAGGTGGAGGAGATAGGCGCTTTCCTCCGTCGTCAGTTGCTCGTTCGGACGCAGCAAGAGCCAGACGGTTTGGCGCGGGGAATACGCCGTGCCCCGCCGCACACAACGGGACGCGCTGGGGCGATCCGTCGCGCGCCACTGGTGCAGATGGAGGGCGACAATCCCGTAGCGTCCCGTGAATCCACGCTCCCGTAACTCGCGCCACAGTTGGGTCGCATTGTGACACCCGGCGTTCCATCGCTCCCGCAGGAAGGGCTCGAAGGGGGTAAGGAGCGTCGGGCCACCGCGCCGGGGCGCACGCTCGGGGAAGGTTTCGGCGTGCAGGAAGCGCTGCACCGTGCGCGGTGCAATGTCCATCCGCCGCGCGATCGCCCCGATGCTGTGGCCTTGGGCCCGCAGGGCGCACACTTCTTCGTAGCGGGCATAGCGGCGGGCATGGCACTCCTGCTGTTCGTGCTGTCGCCGGTTCAGCGATGGCGCGGCAGCCAGTTCACCCGCTCCGCCATTGGGCAGGTGCGACGGTGGCGTCTCCTCACATGCACGGGTGTCGCGCGCGGCCTGCCGCAAGAGGGCGTGTTTGCGCATCAGGAAGCGCTCGAAGGCATCAGTGACGTTCTTCACGAGATGGAAGCGATCCGCGACCTGCAGGGCATGGGGCGCGCCCTGCCGCGCGCCATCCGCATACTCCCCACCACGATCGCGGCTGATGATCGCGGGCTCGGGGCCGTCGTGGAGCCACGCCGCAAACGTCGCTGCCGTGCGATCCGGTAAGAGATCAACGACCCGATGCGCCTCGAGATTGACGAGGATCGTGCCGTAGCGCTGCCCCTTGCGTTGCGCCCAATCGTCCACCCCAAGCGCCCGGACCGGCCCACGCTCCGGCAGCGGTGCAGCCCGGACAAGACGCAAGAGCGTGCGCCGACTGACGGCGATGCCCTGTGCGGTGGCGTGGCGGGCACCCGGAGCACCGCCCAAGGCGAAGCCTGTGCGTTCCAGATGGGTACGCAACCGGACGGTGCGCCGCGCGGAGGGGGCGACCAATGTGGGGATGCGCTCGGTGAAGATCTTCCGTTTGCACCACCGCACTCGACAGACAAAGCGCCGGGTGTGGAGATGGATGACGACCGGAGCGCCACAGCAGGGCAAGTCAGTGACGGTGCGCGAGTAGTGACTGTGGACGCGTTTGGAGCGCCGACCACACCGCGGACAATGGGCAGCGCGCCGGGTGGTGACGGCGTCGACATGGACGACATCGCCGTCGTGCCAAAGACGATCGACCCGCACGCCGGGTACGTGCGAAAACAAGAGATGAGTGAGCATCGCGACCGGGGCCTTTCTCCAGTGGGGTCAAGGACTGGAGCATCAGCCTATCGCCATCGCTGCCTCATCAAAAGCGCCCAAGAGCC
>JADMIN010000707.1 GCA_015478575.1 Ktedonobacterales bacterium
CCTCACCGGCCATTCCGCCCCACAGCCCATCCGCTCTGGCGAGAAAGCGCTAGACGAAGCGCGCGAGTCCGGCGGCGCGAGCGCCACCAAGGCACCCCACCTCAACGAACGGTACGCCACCGGTGTACCCCTAAGCGCGCTGCGTGGGAACCGACGGGGCCGAGGGCGTTGAGGCGGATGGCGCGGGCGGAGCGCCAGCCGGAAGCGGGCGGCGCGTCATCCGTCCGAAGATAGTGCCCGCCACCAGCAGATAGAGGACATACAGGGTGGCTTGCAGGGCAGTGGGCGACTCGGCATAGCCTAGGAAGGCGTGCAACAGATCGCCCAGCGGGCTATCCTCGCTGAGGAGGCGCCCAGTATTCCAGAGATGCGTCGTGCCGAACGAGACCCACCCCAGCGCTTGCATATTCTGAATGGCATTGCCCAGCAGGCCAGCGGCAAAGACCAGTAGCAAGATACCCATCACGCGGAAGAAGATGCGGTAATCCAAGCGATAGCCCAGCCGATAGATCAGCACACACAACCCGATTGAGGCAGTGATCCCCAGCAGCCCACCGAGGATCAGCAGGATTCCGTTCGTCTGAAAGGCAAATGCCAGTGTGAAAACGGCGGACTCCAGCCCCTCGCGCCCGACGGTGGAGAAGGCCAGCAGACCCATCGCGAAGCCGGAGCCAGCCGTGCTCGCCTTGGCCACGATCTCGCGCTTGAGAGTGCGGCTGTGCCGCTGCACCCAGAACGTCATCCCGGTGAGCAGCACCACCGCCGCGAGAAACGTGCCGGTCTCAAAGACCATCTGGAACCGCGTATCGGCATAGGTGCGCACGGTGAAATAGATCACCGCCCCACCTACCAGCGACCCAGCGATGGCCAGCCCCACGCCAGTCCACACGGCGCGCATCTGCCGCGTCTGGCCCAGTTGGCGCAGTGCCGCGAAGAGGATGCTAATGATGAGGCTGGCCTCCAGCCCCTCGCGCAGGAAGAGAACGAATGTCGGAATCACAGGAGCACACTCTCTTCAGTACATGGGCCATATCATCACGCCGCCGCGGTTTCGCCGAAACGCCATCGGCATACCTGAGTGTATCGCTCGGATATTAGCATAGCCTAACTCCCGCGGTCAAGTTGTAGCATAGTCGCCCTTTCGCGGTCAAGCCCCTCCGCTGGTTCTCAGGAGATGCTCAGGAGACGCTCAGGTGAGGCGCGTCCTCGTTATGCCTAGCGCTGGCAGGATGGCGCTGGCAGGATGGCGCTGGCAGGATGGCGAGAGGTCATGGGTGACGTGACGCCCTCCGCCCTCTCTCGTTAAACTGAACGGGAAGCACGGAGCAGACCAGGCGAGGAGGGTATGGCGTGGCATCTCTGATTGGGCAGCGGCTTGGCGAGTATGTGCTGGAAGCCGAGCTGGGCCGTGGCTCGATGGGCGCCGTCTTTCGCGCGCGCCACGCGACGCAAGGCACCACCTATGCCATCAAAGTCTTGCTGGATGCGCTCGCGTCCGATGTGTCGTTCATCACCCGCTTCATCCGTGAGGCGCGCGTCATCTCGGCCCTGCGCCACCCCAACATTATCCGCGTCTATGATGCTGGGCGGCAGGGGAGCTTCATCTACTTCGCCATGGAGTACTTCCATGGCGTGACAGCCGCGCACCTGTTACGCGAGCGCAAACGGCTGCCAGCGACGCAGGTGGTCGAGATCGCCGCGCAAGCCGCCGACGCGCTGGACTACGCCCACACCGAGGGGCACCTCGTCCAC
>JADMIN010000035.1 GCA_015478575.1 Ktedonobacterales bacterium
GCGGCCTACCGGCGATGAGAACCACCCATTTTACACACTCCCCTGGACACATACCTTTTTATGGTAGTTTCCTCGTGGCTTCCTGACGGGTACACGTCTTGCGACACATGCGTCCTGACGCGGGTAGCGGCTATCCGCCGATCGGGAAGGCGACTCGCGCCTTCTCCGGTCACCACAGCGAAGGAGCGCGATGCGATGCTGCCCACACCTCCTGGCACCCCTACCCCACAGCCCGCGACACCTACCAACCCAACGGGGCCAGAGATACCCCCCATGACCGAGCCAGCCACCCCAGCCACGCCCGAGCCGCCACAGCCCTTTGAGCCGGAGCGCGCGACCCCGCGCCCCACGGAGCCGGACGTGCCAGAATGGCCCAGCACGCCACATCCGCGTCAACCCGAGACCCCTGGAACGCCAGAGCGTGGCCCCGCGCCTGAATCGCCGCCGCCACCGCCTGACCTGCCCCGACCGGAGCGTGCTCCCGATACCAGCCCACCCTCTGGTCCAGAGATTCCGCCGACGGTGCAACCTGGCACCCCCGCCCCCGAAATGCCTGAGCCGGCCGGCCCCCAGCGGCCGGAGGTGCCGAGCCTGCCCGAAGAGCCGGCCTGACGTGCTGACGTCTCCCCGCCCCCCTGAAAGCCTCGCCCGCGGCTTTCAGGGGCCTGGCGCGCGACGCGCGGGCCTCTCCGTCTTCTGTCTGGCCGCCCTCTGGCTGGCCTGCGCCCACGACACCCAACAGGCACACGCCCGCGACACACCTTCCCCTCCGCGCGCTATACTGCTACCATGCCCATAGCGCATGACACGCCGCTCATGGCAGGTGGTGGCGTCCCGCGTTCCGAAAGGGATCAAGCGTATGGCTGACACTCCAGAAGTCGCCCACTCCACGCAAGCGTTCGATTTTGAGCACAACCCCACGTGGCGCATCTTTCGCATCATGAGCGAATTCGTGGATGGTTTCACCTTCCTGGCGCGGGTGCAGCGGAGCGTCACCATCTTCGGCTCGGCGCGGCTGCGTGAAGGGGACCCCTCCTACGAGCGAGCACGCACGCTGGCCCGCCGTCTGGCCGAGCGCGGCTATGCCATCGTGACGGGTGGCGGCCCTGGCATCATGCAGGCGGCCAACCAGGGTGCCGTCGAGGGTAACGGCGACTCCGTGGGGCTGAACATCCAGTTGCCCCACGAACAGCGGATCAACCCCTATGTGCGTCAGGGGATTAGCTTCCACTACTTCTTCAGTCGCAAGGTCATGCTCGATTTCTCCGCCGAGGCGTACGTCTTCTTCCCTGGCGGCTTCGGCACACTCGACGAGTTCTTCGAGCTAATTACCCTGGTCCAGACCGGCAAGCTCGAACGCTGCGTGCCCATTCTCCTCATCGGACGTGACTACTGGCAGCCATTGATCGCCTGGATGGAGACGATGCTGCGTGATCGGCTGGGGGCCATCGCCCCGGCGGATCTCGCCATCTGGACGCTGACCGACGACCTGGATGAGGCTCTCGAGAGCATCGAAACGGGCGTACGGACGCAGGCGCACCAGCGTCTCGCCCGCACCGGCCATACGCGCACAACACCCGATGAGAAGCTGCGGCAGGCCACTTCGCCGATGGCTGGGACGGAACAATGAGCATGTCAATGGGCCTGTCACCAGGGTTCGCCAGCGATTCTTTGCACGCCTTCTTCCTGGCACAGGGAGAGCAGCGCGCGACGGATGTGGCGGCGCGGCTGGCGGCCTTCATCGGGGGCACGCAACAGAGCCTCGACCTCGCCATCTATGACTTCCGCCTGACCGAACAGCCCGCCGCCATCGTGGCGGGGGCCTTGCGCGAGCGGGCCGCCGCGGGCGTCGCCATCCGCATCGCCTACGACGCCGACAAGCCTGCCGCTCCACGCCTGGTCAGTGGCATGGACCCGGCCCCTTCCGGCACGGGCAGCTTTGTGCGGGCGCTCGGCTATCCCTGGCGACGCATCGGCGGTATGAAACTGATGCACCAGAAATACATCGTCCGCGATGCCGCGCTCCCCACCGCCGCCGTTTGGACCGGCACCTCCAACTTCACCGACGACTCCTGGTCGCTCCAAGAGAACAACCTCCTCACCATCGCCTCGCCAGAGCTTGCCACCGCCTATGCGCGCGACTTCGCTGAGCTGTGGCAGCGTGGCGCCATCGAGCACACGGGCGATTTCGTCGCTCAGCCCGCACAGGCGATCTATCAGGGGCAGCCAGCGGCCATCACCGTGCTCTTCTCACCCGGCTGTGGTGAGACGATAGATTATGACGTGGCGCGACTGGTCGCGGGGGCGCGGCGGCGCGTGCGTATCTGGAGTATGCTCTTGAACTCCGGCGTGCTGCTGGCGGCGCTCGGCGACCTCTTGCGCATCGGGCAAGCGGAGGTCAGCGGCATCTATGATGAGACCCAGATGAGGAGCGTGCTGGCGCAATGGCAGGGCGTACCGCATAATCACTGGAAGATCGGCGCGATACAGGATATCATCCGTGAAGCGGGGCTGGTGGGCAAGCACTCCACTCCCTATAGCCCCACCAGTACGCATGACTTCATGCATGCCAAGACGCTCGTGGTAGATGATACCGTGGTGACTGGCTCCTACAATTTCTCGCATAGCGCGGAACTGAACGCGGAGAACATTCTGCGCATCGAGAGCGCCCCGCTCGCCGACGCCTATAGTCAGTATGTGGACCATCTGCTGCGCAAGTATGGTGGCGCCCAGGGGAGCACCCTCCCCACCACAGAGGCCGGCGGGGTCATAGGCGCCGAGGGAGGCACGCCTTACGGATGAGCCATTCGATGGCGGCGAGCCGCTCGACGCGGCCCCCACGCCCACGGGCAAGCCAGACTATTATGCCGTGCTCGGCCTAGCGCCCGCTGCCAGCGCCGAAGCTATTCGCCAGGCGTATCGTCGGCTGGCGAAGCTCTGGCATCCCGATCGCTATGCCACCGCGCCCCCAGAACTGCGCACGCGGGCGGAGCGGCGCATACTCGCCCTTAATCGCGCATATGCCGTGCTCAGCGATCCGCTGGCCCGCCACGTCTACGACCGTGACCGCCGCCCCACCACCAGCCGCGAGCGCCCAAGCTTCTGGGCCACCGCCCCCGCAGCGCCATCAGCCGCCGCTGACACGAAAGTGTTGGATGAGTGGGAGCATGCCACGACGAATACCAATGGCGCCGGGCAATTCGTCGGCCTCCTCTGCCTGATCCTGGCCCTGGGTATCTTCGGGGGCATGCTGCGCGGTGGCATTGATGACAGCCTGGGGGCGTTTCTCGCGCTGGGCGCGAGCGCGGGCATCTTCCTGCTGGCCCTGCTCTTTTTCAGTGAGGAATCGCTGCTCGCCCACGCGGCACAGCGGTGGGCTGAGGGCGAGCCGCGAGGCGACCGCCCCACCCCGCCCCACCGACCGGTGTTCGATGCCGCACCCGCCGCTGATGTCCCACCCGCCGCTGAGGCCGCCGCCGACCCAGAGGCACTCGCCGCCGCGCGCTTTGAGCAGCTCGTGGATGAGGCGCTGGCTGGCGTGCCCGCCGAGTTCGTCCCGCACTTGGCCAATGTCATCGTGCGTGTCGAGGAGGCGCCCTCGGCGGAGACCTTGCGCACCGCTGGCGTTGGCCCAGGGAGCACGCTGTTCGGCCTCTATCAGGGTGTGCCATTGACAAAGCAAGGTGGCTTTGGCGCTGGCCCCGAAGTCATCACCATCTTTCGCCAGCCCATTGAGCGCGTCTGCCGCGGCAATCCCGCGCGCATCCGTGCCCAGGTCCGCGCCACCGTGCTGCACGAGTTGGCGCACCACTTCGGCATTGCCCACGAGGAGATGCCCGGCTGGATGAAATGACGCGCGCCGTTCATGCCGCGAAGAGGGGCAGGGCGGAGGAACTCGCGCGCCGGTGGCGGTGCGAGACCACGGACATAGATAGCACACGCGCGGCCACTGCCACATACCCCCAGGTATCATAGCGCCGAAGCCCACCTCCGTCGGGCACACCGCGTCCGGCGTCCCACAGCCGCCCGCATCCCCTGTCACCCTCCACGCCAGCCTGTGCGTGCGTCACTCGCTGGCCGCATCACCCCGCGCGTCACCCTGGCGAGCGAAATGCGCGATGGCGGCGGCATGAGCCGGGCTGACCAACCGTATGCCCCACGTGACCCGCCATTAATATATTAATGCCATATTGCATCCGTGATCGTAATCTGGTACACTTCTGTTTGCGTCCCGCATCCGCCGCATCGCGCGCCTCTGTGAGAGCGTGCCAGAACGAGAGGAGTCCGACGCCATGCCACGACGCTCTGATGTCACTGTCCAGCGGCCCGCGCCGCCCTCCCTCTGGCGCAATCGCGACTTCCTCTTGCTCTGGAGTGGGCAGGCGATCTCCTCAGTGGGCACGCAGGTCTCGCAACTCGCGCTGCCGCTGCTCGTGCTCGCGCTGACCGGCTCCATTGCCCAGGCGGGGCTTGTCGGCGCCCTCCGCACCCTGCCCTATCTCGTACTGGCGCTGCCGGCTGGCGCGCTGATTGACCGCTGGAATCGCAAGCTGGTGATGATTCTCTGCGACGCCGGGCGCGCCATCGCCCTCGGCAGCCTCGCGCTCGCGCTCGCGCTCGGCCACCTCAGCATGCCCCAGGTCTATGCGGTGAGTGTGCTGGAGGGCGCCCTCTTCGTCTTCTTCAACCTCGCCGAAGTCGCGTGCCTGCCGCGTGTGGTGTCCCAAGCGCAGCTCCCCGCCGCTGTCGCGCGTAACGAAGCGACGGCCAACGCTTCCTACCTGCTCGGACCGCTGCTCGGCGGCGCACTCTATACCGTTAGCAGCGTATTGCCCTTCCTCGCCGATGCCATCTCCTACGCCGCCTCGGTGATCTCGCTGCTCTTCATCCGCGGTGCGTTCCAGGGCGAGCGGCCTGTAGGCGCGCGCCGCCCGTTGCGGGCGGAGGTGATGGATGGGCTGCGCTGGCTCTGGCGTCATCCCGTGGTGCGCTTCATCGCCATCCTGACCGGCGGCGGGTGGCTGGTGGAATCAGGGTACATCCTCGTCATCATCCGCCTAGCCACACGCCAGCACGCCTCGCCCGCCGTTATTGGCGCCATCTTCGCGCTTGGTGGCGTCGGCGGGGTGGTCGGCGCGGCCCTCGCTGGCGTGGCCCAGCGCCACTTCAGCTTTCGCCAGATCGTCCTAGGCGTGCATTGGATCTGGGCACTGCTGCTGCCCCTCTTTGCCATCGCGCCGAACGCGCTCGCGCTCGGCGCCGTGACCGCCGCCGCCTTCGGCATCACACCGATCTACGGCGCGGCGCAGTATAGCTATCGCCTCGCCCTCATCCCTGACGCACTCAGCGGGCGGGTCAACAGCGTCTTCCGGCTGATCGTCTTCGCTGGCCAGCCGCTGGGCCTGGCGCTGGCCGGTGTGCTGCTCCAATCCCTCGGCCCGACCAGCGCGGTGGTGGCGCTCTTCGCGTTACTGGCCGCGCTGGCCTTCGCCGCGACGCTCAGTCCGGCGCTACGAGGGGCGCCCCTGGTCGGTGGCGGCCCCAGCGTGTGAGCGCGATGCCCCCCTTGACAACTCTCCATCGCGATGCTACCATACCCGCACATACGGTTTGTGCCGCACGTGCCGAAGAAACAGCACATGGCGCGCCGCTCGCGGGCGCGAATAAAGGGAGGGGAGCGGTGGACAGCTATCGCGACGAGCGTGAGGCGGCGCGTGAGGCGGCGCGTGAGGCGGCGCGTGAGGCGGCGCGTGAGGTGGAGCGTGAGGTGGAGCGTGAGGCGGGCGCCCTCCTGCCGGAGGATGTGCCGGTGGCCATGCCGACATTGCCCCCACGGCTCACCATCACGACCATGGAGCAGTTCAAGGCCATCGCTGATCCCACCCGCTCACGCATCCTCGGCATCATCCAGAACCAACCGGCCACCGCCAAGCAGATCGCCGACCGACTCGGTCTGGCACCAGGCACCGTGGGCCATCACCTCCAAGTGCTAGAAGCGGCTGGGCTGGCGCGGGTGACGGCGCGGCGGCTCGTGCGCGGCATCGTCGCCAAGTACTATACGCGCACCGCCCGCATCTTCAACTATGAGCTGCCGCCTGATGTGACGGGCGACAACTCGCCTTCTCTCGAGATCATGACGCATGCGCGCGATGAATTGGCCGATGCGCTGGCCGATCATGGGGAGGCTCAGCGCGGCAAAATCGGGTTCCCTCATGCCCGCCTCTCACCTGAGCGCATCCGCTATTATGAGCAACAGATAGAGGCACTGATGGAAGAACTGATCGAAGAGACTCCCGACCCCACAGGAGCCATCTATGGCTGCTGCGTCGCGCTCTTCCGCTCGCCGCGCTATATGCAGTTCGCTGAGCCGTCCCAGCCAGCGCCCTCTGGCACCACCGACGGAGAAGATCCATGCGCGCCCCCGCGGTAATGGGCCAAACACCCGACACCCCACGCAAACCGCGCCCCCTGTGGCGCAACCGGGACTATATGCTGCTCTGGAGCGGTCAGGCTGTCTCTACTATCGGCTCGCAGGCCTCGCTGATCGCCTTCCCGTTCCTCGTGCTGGCGCTGACCGGCTCGCCCGCCCAGGCTGGCTTCATGGGAGCGTTGCGCGCGGTGCCCTATCTCCTCTTCAGCCTGCCGGCTGGCGCGCTGATTGACCGCTGGAATCGCAAGCTGGTGATGATTCTCTGCGACGCTGGCCGCGCCCTCGCCCTCGGCAGTATTCCCGTGGCGCTGCTGTTTGGCCCGATCAGCCTCACGCAGCTCTATATCGTCTCAGCGGTGGAGGGCACCCTCTTCGTCTTCTTCAACTTGGCTGAGGTCGCGTGCCTGCCGCGTGTCGTGCCCAAGGAACAGCTCCCCGCCGCCACGGCACAGAACGCCGTGACGGACGGCACCTCCGCGCTGATCGGGCCGTCGCTGGGCGGCGCGCTCTTCGGCTTGGGTCAGATGCTCCCCTTCGTGGCGGACGCGGTCTCGTACGCTGGCTCGGTCGTCTCGCTGCTCTTCATCCGGACGCGGTTCCAGGGCGAGCGCCCTGTCGGCACACGCCGCCCCTTGCGTCAGGAGATCTGGGAGGGACTCGTCTGGCTCTGGCGCCAGCCACTGATCCGCTTCATCGCGCTGCTCACCGGCGCGAACAACCTGCTTACCGCTGGCTACGTGCTGATCATCATCCTGTTGGCCCAGCGGCTCCATGCCTCAGACGCTACCATCGGCCTGATCCTGGGCATCGGCGGCGTCGGCGCCATCCTGGGCGCGGCGGTGGCCAGCCCAATCCAACGGCGCTTTCGTTTCAGGACGGTGATCGTCAGCACGCAGGTCGTCTCGGCGGCGCTCTGGCCGCTGCTGATTTTCGCGCCGAATGTGTGGCTGCTAGGGGCGATCACCGCGACCAGTTGGGTGACGGGACCAATCTACAACACGACGCAGATGAGCTATCGCCTGGCGCTCATCCCCGATGCGCTGCAAGGCCGCGTGAATAGCGTCTTCCGCCTGCTCGCCTTTGGCGTACAGCCCCTCGGCCTCGCGCTGACGGGTGTGCTGCTGGAGCGGATTCAGGTGATCAATACGGTGCTGGTGCTCTTCGTTGGCTTCGTGCTCATGGCGCTGGCCAGTATCATCAATCCCCACGTCCGCGCGGCCCAGCCGCTCACCGCCGTTCAGTCGTCAGAGATCCAGGCGTCATGAGCCAGTGGGCGACAGACAGCGGCCTCAGCACGCGAGAGCGCTGGGGCCGAGAGGCGCGTGCTGAGCGGTGCCGGCGGTGGGACTCGAACCCACAAGCCCGTGAGGGCAACGGTTTTTGAGACCGTCGCGTATACCATTCCGCCACGCCGGCATGGAGGGCGCGCGACCCGAACCGGGCCGCTCCCGCAGTGTACGCGATGCGCGGCGCCTTTGGCAAGGTGGAGCGAGGAACCCGCCACGCGCCCCTTCAGTCCTCGGCGTAAACGCTCGGCTTCAGCACCCCAATATACGGCAGGTTGCGATATTTCTGCGCGTAGTCCAAGCCATAGCCCACGACAAAGCGGTCGGGTATCGTGAAGCCGATGTAGGCCAGCTCCAGCGGCTTATCCTGCACCTTCTCCTTATCGAGCAGCGCGCACACCCGCAGGCTCGCCGGATGGCGTCGCTCGAGATTCTCCAGCAGGTAGCGTAGCGTTAGCCCGCTATCCACGATATCCTCGACTACCAGGACGTGCTTCCCCGTGATCGAGTGTTCGAGATCCTTCAGGATGCGCACAACTCCGCTCGACTCTGTGCTGTTGCCATAGCTGCTCACCGCCATGAAATCCATCTCGAGCGGCAACTCCAGCGCCCGCGCGAGGTCCACCATGAAGAGGATCGCCCCCTTCAGGATGCCTACCAGCAGCAAATCCTTCGCCGCGTAATCCTCAGCAATGGCGTGAGCCAACTCCTCCACCCGTGCCCGCAGCACAGGCTCGGCAATCAAAATCTCTTCGATATCGTGATGAATATCGCTGGAGCCAGGCACGCGCATCCTCCCCCCATCGGTCCGCCAGGCGCGAGTGCGACAGCTCGCCGCGTGCGCGCCGACACCAGCATTCTACCGCGCCCACGCCGCACGTGGCCACCAGGCGGACGAAAGAGCGGCGCACCACCGTCAGCACACGTGGTCGCGCCGCTTCCTCGCCAGGCCAGATCCGTTATTGCCGCAGCGGCAGCGGTCCAGGGGTGAAGTTGCTCTGGCCAGTCTGAGGCGAGTAGTTGAAGTCGCCGGAGCAACCGAAGCCGCTCAGCCAGTACTGCCAGATGATGGCTGACTGCCCAGCGAAGACCGCCTGCGAGACCGCCTGCTGCCAGTAGCCCTGCACCGGCCCCAGCGTGTCACACCCATTCGTGCAGGGGCCACACATCGTGCCCGCGTACGGTCCGCCAGCTACCCAATAGACGAACGGCACCGCCGCTATGTAGGTGGGGGGGAACCAGGCCACCTTGGCGCTGTCGCTGATGTAGACGCCAGGGACAAAGCCCTCCTGAGCGAGTGTTACCATGAACGCGTCCAACAGCGTGGCCTGTTGCTCTGGCGTCGCGTTATCTCCCCAGCCGCCGAAGCCGTATTCGATGTCGGCGAAGATTGTCTTCCCCGCGACGCTGTGATTGACGTTCCACGCGGCAATCGCCTGCTGCGCCTGCATTTTGCCGTAGGTGGCGAGGTCGGTCACCCCAGCGCTGCCCATCATGCCTGGCCCCGAGAGGCCCCAGTAGCCGTGCGCGAAATTCAGGCCCACGTACTGAGCCGTCGCGGTGTTGAAGCAGGCCAGCCCAAAGTTCGTGGCGCCCAGTTCACCAATATAGAACTGCAGTGGCATGCCCGCGATCGCGCCATCCTCTGGCGTGGTACACGAATCAACACCAAAGTAGCCGGTGATGCCTGTGGTCACCTGCGCTTGCGCCGCCCTAGCACGCCGCGCCGGGAGCAGGAGGTCTACCGCGACGCCCGCGGCCAGCGCCGCCGCCGCCATCTTGAGGAAGCCACGCCGTCCTACCCCCGCACGCTCGAAGTCCCCAGCGGTCGCCCCATGCTGGCGCGCCAGCCGCACATAGCCCTCCGCGCACTGTGGGCAGCCGGTGTCGTGCTTCTGGACCGCCGATCGGAGCGCTTGCTCGCGGATCTCCACGGAGTCGCGATGTCGAATAATACCCATAATCCCCCCACACATCCGCGAGTGGGCCAATCACATGCTCATCCCCGCGCTCATCCGGAGCAGCATACCACGCGAGCGGACAAGGCCACAGTGACATAAGCCACAATTGCGCGGCGACCTCCATGTATGCGGACGTCCCGCCACGGTCATCAAGGTGCCCATGTCACTCCATGTACGTACGGCAGGCCGCTCGTGTTTCGGCATGAGTATATCCAGTGATGGATGACTTGTCTAACTGGGTAGGAGTTTTATGTCATATCGGTGCTCCCTTGGGCTTTGGCATGGGTATGATAGGGGCATATCCGGCGTGGTGGTGGCACCACGAACGCGGGGCCTTCTCGCGGGGCCTTCTCGCGCTTGACCGGACGGCGCCGTATGTGCGACACTGCGCGGTGGCTGTGTGCCGGTGAGGCCGATGAGCGCCGCATGCCACACGCCGCGGAGAGGGAGAGCGCGTTATGTCAGATGAGTCCGCCGCCCAGCGCGCCTTCCCCATGCGCGGTGTGCCACAGCCGACGCGCGCCGAGGTGGCCGCGCTGCCGGGCGTCTCTCTCTCGCGGCATCCCGTCATCGCGCACAAGATGACCGCCCTACGCGACCAGCGCACCGCGCCACCGGAGTTCTACCGACTGGTGCGCGAGTTGGGGACGTTGCTGGCCTACGAGGCCACCGCCGATCTGGAGTTGATACCCGATGCCATCGAGACGCCGCTGGAGCCGATGACCGGCACACGGCTGGCCGGCGGCGTGGGTATCGTGCCCATCCTGCGGGCCGGTCTGGGGCTGGCCGAGGGCTTCCGCCAAGTGCTCCCCGACGCGCAGGTCTGGCATCTAGGACTTCGACGCGATGAGCGGACGCTGGAGCCGATAGAGTACTATAATCAGTTAGCGCGGGCGGGGAACCTTCAGGTGTGCTTCTCGGTGGATCCGATGCTCGCCACCGGTGGCTCGGCCATTGACGCGCTGAACACCTTGAAACGCTATTCCGTGCGCCACCTGCGCTATGTCGGGCTGATCGCCGCGCCGTATGGCTTGCTCAAGTTGCGCCAGGCTCACCCAGATGTGCCCATCTACCTCGCCGCGCTGGATACACAGCTCGATGAGCGCGGCTTCATTCGCCCCGGATTGGGCGACGCGGGTGACCGCCAGTTCGGAACACTATAGCGCGGGCCGCGCCTAGGCGCTCCATCGCGGCCCCACGTGGGAGATACAGAACCCTTGCCAGAAGAACCACTTCCCCCAGAATCTGAGACCGCCCCTGATGCCGAGGCGCCCATGAACGAGGGGGCGCCCGATGCGGCACTCACGCTGTCCTCTCATGCGCCCTCCGCCACGTCCGCCGATGTGCTCTACCCGCCCGTCGAGGACCCCTTTGAAGGGGCGGTGCCACCAGGCTATAGCTGGCCGACCCATGGCGGCTATCTCGGCTGCCTTGTCGGGGTGATTACGGGAAGTATCGCTGGCGGCTTCCTC
>JADMIN010000036.1 GCA_015478575.1 Ktedonobacterales bacterium
GCTTGAGGAAGAGCAACTCGTAGAGGTCGAGGATGCGCGCCAGCTCGTCAATCGGCCGCGGATGGTCATCCACGCGCAAGTCAATCATGCGGTCATTGAAGCCGCCATAGCCACCACCCTCGCGCACCACCAGCAACGCTGCTGATTGCTGTCCGCGGCTGTCGCCTCCCGCGCGCTGGCCCGCCGCCAGCGCCGTCACCAGCCGGTGCCAGAGGGGTCCCGGTGTACGCTGGAAGGTCTCGGCCATCGAGGTGACGGTGGCCTCGCCGATGAGGATGTTGCCCTGCGCGGCGAAGTTTGGCCCCGCCACGCCGCCCGCCCACGAATTGCAGTCCGCGCCTGTATACGTCGCCGCATGGCCCCGCGCGTCAACGATGCCGGCCTGGCGTTGGGTGGCGCGCTCGTCATCTCGTGTGAGCATGGCGATCGCCGCTTCGGCGGATGTGCCTGCGGCGAGCAGATCCAGCCCGCGTGGCCCGTAGCTTGTGTTGGCCCAGGATTGCGTGGCGACCGCGCCTACGCCCGCGCGCGCCCACGGCACCACCGCCCCGACCGCCAGAAACTTCGACTGCACGGCAATGCCGAGGTCACCGGTCTCGGGGTCGCGCCCTACGAGAGAGAACGTGGTGATGGGGCGCTCGATCCGTAGCATGCTCATATACCGCTCCTTTTCTTCAGATGTTTGGCCGCCGCTCTCAGCGTATCCGCCGAAGCGTACCCGTGAATGCTTTGACTGGCAAGTGGTCTACTCATATCCATGCAGGTATGGCATCGGCGTTCGCGGAGGTAGAGCCTCGCTGGCCGATGAGTGGTGGCCATGAAAGGGTCTCGAAGAGCGCTCGCGCCTGAATCGGGCGGGGAGCGTTCCTGGGCTGGCGCCGCCATCGGTGCGCTATCGGATATAATGCCCATCGGGCCAGAGATGGGCCAGAGGCGAGCGCGGTGCGGAGGGGCGCGTCGTCGCCTCTCCGTGCTCCACCACGACAAGCATAACCTGGGCATCCAGCGAGCGACGAGAGCTATAGGAGAAGACAGCGATGTCTGTGACACTGACGACCGAAGAACTGTTGATCGGGGGCGCGCGCGTGCCCGCCGCCGACGGACGCACCTACGAGACCCTCAATCCCGCGACCGGCGAGCGCCTCGCCCAGGTCGCCGAGGCCGGAGTGGAAGACGTGAACCGCGCCGTAGCGGCGGCACGCCAAGCCTTCGACGCGGGACCGTGGCCGCGCTGGCCCGCGGGCCGCCGCGCCAGGGTGATGCTCAAGATCGCCAGCCTCATCAATGAGCGCACCACGGAGTTGGCGACGCTCGAATCGCGCAACTGCGGCAAGACCATCCGCGACGCCACCGCCGAGGTCAAGGGCATCGCCATGTGTTTCGAGTATTACGCGGGCGCGGCGACCAAGCTCTTCGGCCAGACCATTCCAGTCTATGGCTCTGGGCTGGATTTTACGCTGCGTGAGCCGGTTGGCGTGGCGGGCCAGATCATTCCCTGGAACTTCCCCATCGTGATGGCCGCGTGGAAGCTGGCCCCCGCGCTCGCCGCCGGCTGCTGTGTGATCCTCAAGCCAGCGAAACAGACGCCGCTCACCGCGCTGGCGCTGGCACAGATCTGCCAGGAGGCGGGCGTGCCCGCGGGTGTGGTGAACGTCATCACTGGCTCTGGGCCTGTGATCGGTGCCGCGCTCGCGCGGCACACGGGCGTGGATAAAGTGGCCTTCACTGGCTCGACCGAGGTGGGCCGCGAGTTGATGCGCATGGCCGCGGAGAATATCACACGCATCTCGCTGGAACTGGGGGGCAAATCGGCCAACATCATCTTCGACGACGCCGACCTGGCGAAAGCTGTTGAGCAAGGCGTGCCCGCGATCTTTGGCAACTGCGGACAGGACTGCACCGCTCGCTCGCGCATCCTGGTGCAGCGCGGGGTGCTCGACGAGGTGACGGAGCGCTTCGTGGCGCGCACACAACACCTCAAGGTGGGTGATCCGCTCGATCCCGCCTCAGATATGGGAGCGATCATCTCACCACAGCAGAAGGCGCGCGTGCGCGACTATGTGGAGATCGGCCAGCAAGAGGGAGCGTCACTGCTCACCGGCGGCACTGAGCCAGCCGACGAGGCGCTGGCGCGAGGGAGCTTTCTCACGCCCGCCGTGCTTGGCGGTGTGCGTGCGGAGATGCGCGTTGCCCAAGAGGAGATCTTCGGCCCGGTCGCTGTCCTCATCCCTTTCGATGATGAGGACGACGCGGTGCGCCTGGCCAACGATAGCATTTATGGTCTCTCTGGCTCGATCTGGACACGTGACATTGGCCGAGCGTTACGCACCGCCCGCCGTGTACGCACCGGCACGCTCTCGATCAATACCAACCACAGCATCCATGTGGAGGCGCCTTTCGGCGGCTACCGCCAATCGGGCATCGGGCGCGAGTTGGGCATGTATGGGCTGGAACTCTATACTGAGGTCAAGAACGTCTACGTGGATCTCTAGGCGTGCTCACACGCGGCACGTGCGCGGAGGAAGGAGTGAATCGCATGGTCCCATCTGACATGCCACCTTCCTCCTCCGTGCCCGACGCGCGCCCACTCCCCAAGGCGCAGCCCCGCCCACCGGCCGCGGCACCCGAAGAGGCTTCTAGTGATCGCCTGATCGCTGAACTGCGCTCCCATGGCATTGCCTTCCTCACGGGCGGGCGTGATGCCACCCTCGACGCTGAGGTAGCGCGAGATCCCCTCGCAACCGCTGAATTGCTCGATCAGTTGGCACGCTGTGAGGAGCCGAGTGTGCGGTATGCCGTCATCGCACTCCTGCTGCTGCATCCCGATCTCGCCGATTCTTTGCCGTCTGATAGCCCAGACGTGGCGGAGAGCGCGCGGGAGCGGTTGATCGTGATGGCGCTCGCGGCGATCTATCTTCAGCGCATGTGGCGCTCGCGACTTACCCTCGCGCTGGGGCCGATTCCGTGGTTGCCCGCGCGTTTCTGGCGCGCGCGTGGCCTGCCTGATCCAGATGGGCCGCCCCTGGGCCGGGCTGCCGAGTATGGCCTCCAGGCGCTGGCAGTGCGTGAGCGGCGGCGCCTCAGCAAGCCGTTCAATTTTCTCAGCATGTGGCAGCAGCAGGTTGATCACTTGATCGCGCAGGGATGGCGCGCGCGCCAGCGGAGATCGCGGCGGCAAGCCGCACCGCCGCTGTCTCTGACGCGGCGGTCAGGGATCAGCTCGCGCCATCAGGCCGGGGCACGAGCCGTCGGGGGTGCGATGGGGATGCCGCATGTACCACGAGGAGGCACACCCATGAGTATGCGCGCACCCGCGGACCGCGAGCGCATCGAGCGTTTCCTAGAGCGCCTAGGCCAGCAGGCGCATACTCCTGGTCGCCTCTATCTCGTCGGTGGCACGACGATGGTCTATGAAGGGTTTCGCGCGACGACGGTCGACATTGATGTGCTGGTCGAGGCTGATGATTTGGGTCCACTCATGGCGGTGATTCGCGCGCTGAAAGATAGCCTCGACCTCAACATCGAGTTTGTCTCACCAGGAGACTTCATTCCGCTGCCAGCGGGATGGCGTGAGCGAAGTATCTACATTGGCCGCTATGGTCCGCTCGATGTGTTTCACTTCGACCTCTATAGCATGGCCCTCAGCAAGATCGAGCGCGGCACCGAGCGCGATTTTCACGACGTGGTGGCACTGCTGGGATCTGGCCGACTCGATGCCGCGGTGCTTGATGCCCTGTTTGCGGAGGTGCTGCCCCGCGTCGTGACCGAAGGCATGGCTGGGATGGACCCCGCCGTCTTCGAGGAGCACTACCACTACCTGCGCAGTCTGCTCGTTCCACCAGAGAGCCACCCGTAGGTCGCTGTCGCGCCCACGCGCATCAGCCTAGATGGCGCGCCACGCCCTCGCCCGCGAGGGTGCCTGCCACGCCAGCCTGGATGGTGCCCTGGCTCTGGCCAGCGGCATCACCCGCGACGAAGAGGCCCGCTATGCGTGTCTCCAACTGGTCGCTGGTGGGGAAATGCCAGAAGCGCTCCTCCGCCGGCCCGTAGAGCAGCGCGTCACCCGTGGCCACGCCAGGGGCCAGCCGCTCGATGCGCGTGAGCAACGCCTCAAATGCCGCCCAATAGGGAGCGGGATAGATGTCGTGCAGGGCGCCCGGCACCGCCTCGGCGCAGGTCGGGCGCACCGAATGAGCGGCCAGCGCCTCCGCCGTCGTCGCTTGCCCCGCGCGCAGATCTTCTCGGCGCTGGACCACCAGCCGCCCTGGCACGCGCTCGTTCAGTCGCCGCGCCAGATCCTCGCCGCCGCGCCAGCGAGCTTCCGCGCCGCGCACACCCGGCTGCGCCAGAATCGCCACCGTCGTGCTCGGCCTCCGTGCCTCCAGTGTCACCGGCATGCCGCTCGCCACCAGTGCGCCAGCGCGCGTGATGGGAAGCACATAGCCGCCGGGACACGTGGCATAGGTCTTGATCACCGCGTCATCGGTCAGCGGCATCTGGAGCCGTGGGTCGGGGTTGAGATCCGTCAGGGGAGCATACGCCGCGGCGGGAAGCTCTAGCCGCACGCCGAACGTCGCGGGCAACTGCGCCACCTCCGCTCCCAGCGCCTCAGCCATGCGTACCAGCCACTCCGCGCCATAACGCCCCGGCGCCAGCACGAGCGCCCGCGTACGGATACGTCGTGCGTCCCCGCTCGCATCCTCAGCCGCCAGATTCACCGTGAAGCCCGCCGCCCCGCGCGCCGCGGAAACGACGCGCCAACCAAAGGCGAAGTGCGCTCCCTGCTGTTCCAGTTCCGCATGCAGCCGCGCCAGCACGCTCCGCCGCTCCTCCGGCGTGAGCGGGCGCGTGGGATAGCTGAGGATGTACTCGATGCCCAGCGCCGCCGCGCGTGCCGCCGCCTCAGCCAGGCGCGGATCGGGCGCGTGCCGCACCGCGGATCGCGCGCCCAGCCGGATGAAGTGGGCATCTACCGCGCGCGCGCGGTCCTGGTAGGCATCGCCCGCGAGGATAGGGCGTAGCGTGGATGGCGCGCTCACCGGCGGCAGCACGGGAAGCGTTGCCGGGCCAAGATAGAGGCGGCCACCCAGATACAATCCCGCGCCGCCTAAGCCGCTCATTCCGCCGGGCGGCTGCTCTAGCCGCGCCGCCAGGGATGGCCCCGCTTCCACCAGCAGCAGCGAGGTGTGGGGTCGGCGACGTAGCAACTCGTGCGCCGCGAGCAGCCCCGCCGTACCCGCGCCGACGATGAGCGCATCCACATGCGTGCGCTCCTGTGAGACCACGTTCTCAGTCATGTTTCGCCATATGCCACGTTGCTCGCTATCGCTGGGATTCCACTCATTCGCGTGCGCATTCGCGTGCGCAAGGGCCATAGCAATTGTCACGCGCTGGTGCGTGGCGCGTCAAATTGTCCGTCGGCCCGAGAGCGTGTGTAGTACGGAGCGGTAACGGCCAGTGACAGCGCCCGCCATCTCCCGTTATAGTGGTAAGGACGGAAGAAGTGATGAGGTGCGGAGGATGGACTATAAAGGATCGCCCATGTCATCCGCTCGAAGGCCACAACCTTCGTATGTCGCTATACGATCTGGTATGCTGATCTGGTATCCTGGGGGTATGGGCGGATGTGAGGGAGAAAGGGAGTGCGCATAGGATGGGCAACCAGTATAGATCGGATGAATCCTGGTTTCGCGATGCCCCGTTTCGCGATGGCCCGGCGCCAACCCCCGCCTTCGATGCCGGGCGTGTAGGCGGCGAGGCGCCCATTGGGGCAGGCGATCAGATGCCACGGTTTGGCCCAACGTCGGCGTCTTTCTCTGGCGCACAACCAGGCGCGTCGCGTCCGCCCACCGGCGTCGCCTATCCATCATACAACGCTGCCACATCACCTGAAGGCTACGCGCCACCAGACTGGGGCGCCGCCCCCGCCCCCGCGCGGCCACGGTCTGGCACGACCGGTACCCCCAAGCCCACGAAGAACAGCGAAGAAGAGGAACTGCAGCGCCATATCACGACGCGCATGGCGATGCTCACCCGCGACCCGCACTACGAGCAGATGCAGCGCACGCTGGCCAATCGGCGCCGCACCCGCAGCCGCCTCTACGAGTTCATGTTCGTGCTCGATCTCGCGCTCTCGCTGGCCGCGCTGCTGATCGCGCAGAACTATCGCGCTTTGCTGCATGATCTCTTCGGCGCGAACCTCTATGTGCATATCTTCGGCGTGAATGATACCGTGCTGCTCGCCGCGCTGGTGGTGGTCATCTGGCCCGTCATCTTCTCCCTCTTTGGCCTCTATCAGACGAGTTGGCTGGCCAATCGGTTCTCCCCGGTGCGCGCGGTTGGAGCGGTCTTTGTCGCCAGCCTGATCACCAGTGGCCTTCTCTACTTCCTCTCGTCCGCGCTCGATCGCACGCGCATCTTCCTGATCTGCTTTACGCTGTTGGATGCCATCTTGCTGGCGGGCCTGCGCTTCATCCTGAGGCCCCTCGCAACGCGCCAGGCGGTACGCCGCCGCGTGCTCATCGTTGGCACGGGACGGCTCGCGGTGGATGCCGCACAGACCATCGCGGGTCGGCGCAATCAAGGTCTGGAGTTGGTCGGCATCGTCGGGCCGGAGCGCGACGTGCTCGAAGAGTTGGATGCTGTGGAGCCGACGCCAGATGATCGCCTCTCTGCGATGTATCAGGCGTGGGTCGCGTGGCGGCTGGGGGAACTGCGTGATGTGGTGCGCATCGTGCGCGAGCGCGAGGTGGATCTGGTGCTGATCGCGCTCTCTCCGCTGGAGCGCACCGAGACCAGTTGGGTGATCAGCGGGCTGGCGCATCTGCCGGTGCAGCTCTACGTCCTGCCGGATGTCGTCAGTGAGACGGCCAAGACCGTGACCGACTCGATTGATGGCATGCCCGTCATTGGCCTGACCGAGTCTGGCGTTACGGGGTGGAACCTGCGCATCAAGCGCGTGATTGACCTCCTGATCTGTGTGCCACTGCTCTTGCTGATCTGGCCGCTCCTGCTCACCATCGCGATTGCCGTGCGGCTGGACTCGCCTGGCCCGGCGATCTTCGCTGGCGAGCGTGTGGGTCAGCACAACCGCCGCTTCAAGATGTACAAGTTCCGCACAATGGTTCCAGACGCGGACCGGCGCGCGAGAGATGTGGCGGTGCGCACGGAGCAGGGCATCGTGCATAAGCAGCGCAACGATCCGCGCGTGACGCGCGTCGGCGCCTTCCTGCGCAAGACGAGCCTAGATGAGCTACCACAGCTCTTTAACGTGCTTAGAGGCGATATGTCGCTCATCGGCCCGCGTCCTGAGCTGCCCTGGATCGTCGAGCGCTACCGTGCCTGGCAGTATCGTCGCTTGCTCGTGCCGCAGGGTATCACGGGGTGGTGGCAGGTGCATGGACGCAGTGACCGTGTGCTGCACCTGAATACGCAAGACGATATCTTCTATGTGCGCAACTATTCGATCTGGCTGGATATTCGCATCTTGCTGATGACCATCAAGGTGGTCTTCACGGGGCGTGGCGCGTTCTAGATCGGCCAGATGGATCTGCCTATGGACCTCTCAATCGTGCTGGTGAATTGGAATGGTGCCGCGCTCGTCGAGCAGTGCCTGGCGACCATCGAGGCATCAGGCACGCGCTCTGCCTATGAGGTGATCGTCGTTGACAACGCCTCAACTGACGGCAGCCAAGAGCGGCTGCGCGCCCTCGCCGCCGCTCACCCACGCTTGCGCTGCGTCATGAATGCTGAGAACGCCGGCTTCGGCGCGGGCAACAACGTGGCGCTGCCTTACTGCACTGGGCGCTACGTGCTCTTCCTCAATACTGATACGCTCGTGCGGGAGCCGCTGGATGCGCTGGTGGCCGCGGCGGATGCCCTGGGGGAGCGGTGCGGCGCGGTGGGTGGGCGCGTCCTCAACGCCGATGAGACGCTACAGTTCACCTGCCGCGGGCACTATACCGTGCCCACCATGATCGCTGGCCTGACCCTGGCCTTTGCGGGTATCCGCTCGCGCGCCGTGCGTCGGCAGGAGTTTGCCGCATGGGACCACGCCACTTCGCGCGATGTGGCCATGCTCTCGGGCTGCTACTTGCTGGTGCCGCGCCGTGTGCTCGACGCGGTCGGCGGCTTTGATCCGCGTATCTTTCTCTTCTATGAGGATACGGACCTCTGCTACCGCATCCGTCAGGCGGGGTATGTCGTGCGCTATGTGCCCGTCGCGACGATCGTGCATCTGGAGGGGGGGTCGAGCCGTGCGCGTGGCCTGAGTGCGCGCACGCTGAAGCAGAGCCTCACGAGTGCCCGCTACTTCACCCGCAAGCATCTGGGCCGCGGGCGCGCGCGCCTGCTCTCGCTCTCCGTCAAGCTCTGCTGGCTGGCGATGCTTGGCGTCTTCGCGCCGCTCGCGTTGGTCCTCCCCCTGCGCGGGCCGCGCGCCCGGCTCCGCCACCGCGCGAACCTCCTCTGGCAGGGGCTACAGGGGTAGGACTTCCGCCACGGCTCTAGGCACGGCGACTCCAAGGGCGGTGTACGCACCGTATCCAGTATGCGTCCGGGGTTTTAATGCGCGGCGAACATGCGCCAGAAGAGGAAGACGCGCTCGCGCAGTGCCCGATGTTCCAGGTTGCGCAGGTAGGGATCCTGGCCCCAGAGCCATTCCGCCTGCTCGCGTGCCTCCAGCAGCAACCGGGTATCCGCCAGGTTGGCCATCTTCAGTTCTGGCAAGCCGCTCTGGCGGGTGCCGAAGAAGTCGCCAGGACCGCGCAGGCGCAGGTCTTCCTCGGCCAACTGGAAACCGTCGCTGGTGCTTTCCAGCACGGTGAGGCGCGCGCGCGCGGCGGCGCTGGCCTCGGCGCTGAGCAGATAGCAATAGGATTGGTGCGCGCCACGGCCCACCCGCCCCCGAAACTGGTGCAGTTGTGACAGGCCGAAGCGGTCGGCATCCTCGATGAGCATCACCGTCGCATTGGCCACATCTACCCCCACCTCTACGACCGCTGTCGCCACCAACACATCAATCTCGCCATCGCGGAAGGCACGCATCACGCGATCTTTCGCGGCTGGGCGCAGTTGCCCATGTACCAGCCCCAGCCGCAACTCAGGGAAGACCTGAGCCTTTAGGCGCTCGAACTCCTTCACGGCGGATTTCACCTCAAGGGTCTCGGATTCTTCAACCAGTGGGCAGATGATATAGGCCTGTCGGCCCGCCGCCACCTCCGCCGCTACCAGCCGATAGGCCTCCGCGCGTTGATTGCCCGCCCGCCAGTGTGTGATGATGGGCTGGCGCCCCGCTGGCAATTCGTCCAGCACGGAGAGATCGAGATCGCCATAGAGGGTCAGCGAGAGTGTACGTGGAATAGGCGTGGCGGTCATCACCAGCATGTGTGGCTGCTGCCCTTTGCGACGTAGCGCATCACGCTGCTCCACGCCGAAGCGGTGCTGCTCATCCACGATTGCCAGCCCCAGCCGCGCGTAGCTCACGTCCTCTTGGAGCAGCGCGTGCGTGCCGATGGCCACCGCCGCCTGGCCGTTCGCCAAGGCGGCGCGCGCCGCCTGGCGCTCCTTCGCCTTCTGGCTGCCCGTCAAGAGGACCGCGCGCAACCCAAAGGGCGCGAGCAACGCGCTGAGGCCGCGGTAATGCTGCTCCGCCAGAATCTCCGTTGGCGCGAGCAGCGCGCCCTGGTAGCCGTTGGCCGCCGCCGCCAACAACGCCGCCGCCGCGACCACCGTCTTGCCGGAGCCGACATCACCTTGCAGCAGGCGGCACATCGCGTGGGGATGGCGTAGGTCGGCCAGGATCTCACGGATGGCGCGGCGCTGCGCGCCTGTGAAGTCGAAGGGGAGCGAGCGCTCAAAGCAGGTCGCCGTCAGTGGCCACAGCCCCCCGCCCGCCAATGCCATGGCCTCCGCGGACGCTGGCTCCGCCGCCCTCGTTTCTCCGCCCGCGGCGGTGGTCTCAGCAGCCGAGGCGAAGATGAGCGTTTCAGGCACGGCCAGCACGGGCGCGGGCGGTCCCTCCCGCCAGTTGGCGCGCTGGGTGAGCATGCCCAGTTGGATCAAGAAGAATTCGTCGAAGGCCAACCGACGCCGTGCCGATGCCAGCGCGCCGGGGTCATCGGGAAAGTGAATCTGCGCGATGGCCTCAGGCAGCGGCTCCAGATGCGCGCGCGTGCGCACCGCGGCTGGCAGATGCTCTGGTACGAACCCGGCGCAATGGTCCACCGCCCACTTGGTGAAGCGCCGCATGACCTTGGGGTGTAGCCCCTCGGTCAGCGGATAGACCGGAACAAGACGACCTGTGTTGATTAGGTCGCCTTGTTCCGGTAACTCGTGACTGCGCACGCTGAACTCGACGTGATTGCCAAAGCGCTGCTTCACGCCCGTCAGCACGATATAGGCGCCACGCGGCAATTGCTTGAGCAGGTATGGCTGGTTGAACCAGGTGGCATAGATGCCGCCGGTCTCATCGGAGATGCGGGCGATGGTGCGTGTGCGCCCACCGCTGGTGCGCTTGTTCTCCACCTCCCAGATCAGCCCCAGAAATGTGCTGACGGTCTCGAAGGGGAGGTGCGCGATCTTGCTGAGCTGGCTGTAGTCACGGTGCTCACGTGGGAAGGTGAAGAGGAGATCGCGCACGGTGCTGATGCCCAGCCGCGCGAGCCGCTCCTGCTGGGTCTTTCCTACGTTTGGCACCGCGCTCACTGGCGCGTTCAACAGGTATTCATCCTCTGGTCGGGGAGGGCGCGGCGGCGCCGCTACGCGCTCGGCGCCGAGCTTTGGGGGGACGGGCAGCGGCGCGGCTAGCGGCCACGGCTCGCTCTCGGCCACTTGGCGCGGCGGGCGCATGGATGGGGCTGGGCGCGCGGCAACGTTGGAATGTGGGGGAGTGGGTGGGAGCATGGCACTCTCTCGCGGTTCAGTGGACGTGCTGGGGGCAGTGGGCGCGCGTGACGCTTGCTGTGGGGCTAAGGATGCGCCGCCCAGTGCGTCCAGCAAGGCCAGGGCGGCGCGGATCTTTGCCGCGCGTAGCATCGGGTCGAGTTGGCGATAGCCCGCCACCAGATGGGCGATGGCGTCCTCCGGTGGCCGACCCGCTGTGCCCGCTGTGGCAGGCGCGACCTCAC
>JADMIN010000708.1 GCA_015478575.1 Ktedonobacterales bacterium
ACCTTGGAGCAAGTCGGCCAAAGCTTGTCGGTGACACGCGAGCGCATCCGCCAAGCGCCACCACCCGCGACCGCTCGTGATCATCGAGCGGATTTCCGCGAGCGGATTTCTGTCGGTAGTGGTCCCAGAAGTTGAAATATAGTTCTAGCTTGGTGTACGCTATGACGGCTCCCTGAGATGGCTCGCGTATCCCATCTCGCGGGCCGCTTTCCCGCCGTCACGCACGCCCTTACACACGCCGTATACTCGCACCTGGAGGGAGTCGCCATGGCAAATCGAGAATTCACCATTGCCGATGAGCATACCTACAATCGCAAAGGCTCCGTGCGCTGGATCATCTCGCACACGCTGCGCTATCCCATCGCGTTCGCCGTGTTCGTGCTGGGGATGGTGCTCGCGAACCTGTTTGTCGCGGCGGTGCCGTTGCTGATCGGGCAGGCGTTCAACGTCGTGCTGCGGCCCGCACCCGACCGCGGGCGACTGCTGGTCATCGCGCTAGGTATCGTGGTGGCCACCGTCGGGCAGTTCCTCTGCGACTCAGCCGGCATCTGGGGCAGCGAATTCTTGGCGCAGCGCATGGAGCGCGATACCCGCGACGAACTCTACCTCAGCCTGCTGAGCAAGAGCCAGACCTTCCACAATCGCCAGCGGGTAGGCGATATCATGGCCCGTGCCAACAACGACGTACGCCAGCTCAATGCCATGATGAATCCAGGCGTCAGCCTGATCCTCTCCGATTCCATCCTCGGGCTGGTCGTGCCCGTCATCTACATCGCCTTCCTGTACCCACAGTTGCTGCTCTCACCGCTGCTCTTCACCGTCGCGTTCGTGCTCGCCCTGCGCCGCTACACGCGCCGACTCGCCCCCGTCTCCTGGCAGATGCGCCAGCGGTTCGGCAGCATGAACGCCGGGCTAGCGGAGACCATCACCGGCATCGAGGTCGTCAAGTCCGCCGCGCAGGAGCCACAGGAGGCGCGCAAGTTCGAGCGCAACGCCGCCCTCTACCGTGACGCCTTCGTGCGCAACGGCCAGATTCAGGCCCGCTACCTCCCCATCCTACTGCTGTCGCTGGCCATCGTCGGCGCGTTCCTGCATGGCGTGCTGCTCGTCTCACAGGGGCAGCTCTCCATCGGCGATCTGGTGGCCTACATCGGCCTGATGTCCCTGCTCTTCACCCCCGCCAGCATCTCCATCTTTACCTTCAATCTGGTGCAGCTCGGCCTGGCGGGCGCGGAGCGCATCCTCGCGCTGATGCGCGAGGAGACCGAGCTAGACGAGAACGACGGCGGCCACCGCGCGACCATGCGCGGCGAGTTGGCCTTCGAGCACGTCACCTTCGCCTACGGCGAGACACCCATCCTGAAGGATGTCTCCTTTCGCGCGGAGCCTGGGCAGACCATCGCCATCGTCGGGCAGACCGGCGCCGGCAAGAGCACCCTCACCAAGCTGGTGAACCGCACCTACGATGTCACCGCGGGCCAGATCCGCGTAGACGGCGTGGACGTGCGCGAGTGGAGCCTGGCCTCGTTGCGCTCGCAGATCTCGACCATCGAGCAGGATATCTTCCTCTTCTCACAGAGCATCGCGGAGAATATCGCCTTCAGCCAGGGACGCCAAGCCTCGCTCGCCGCGGTGTACCAGGCGGCGCGAGAGGCCCAGGCCCATGAGTTCATCCTTGGCTTCAAAGATGGCTATGACACCATCATTGGCGAGCGGGGCGTGACGCTCTCCGGCGGCCAGCGCCAGCG
>JADMIN010000709.1 GCA_015478575.1 Ktedonobacterales bacterium
GTGGTGACGCCATCCAGTGGCTGGTTCGTGCCGATGGGTGGTGGCAACTTCGGCGCGCTGGTGACGGTGGCGGTCGTTGGCTTCACCGTTGTGGATGGCTGGGAGATTGACTCGCATGCCGCCGAAGAATCCAAGGACCGGCGCACGAATCCAGGGACGGCGGGGCTGATTGGCCTGTTGACCGTCACCGGACTGTATGTGATTGCCTTCTTCCTCCTCTTCAGCCTTGCGCCGCTGCCGAGCTTGGTCGCGCATCAGACGAATGTGTTGGCCTATTTCGCCGCGCTGGTGGCGCCGGCATGGGCCACCAAGATCATGATCTTGGGCGTGCTTGCCTCCACCGCCTCGGGGCTGTGGCTCACCCACTTCATTCTGAACCGCGCGCTCTTCGCGATGAGTCGCGACCAGGTCATTCCGCGCACGCTGGGTCGCATCCACCCGCGCTTTCGCACGCCGTGGGTCCTCGTGCTCCTGACGACGATGGCCGAGGTCGCGGTGACGACGATCCTAGTCAACGTGCCCAACGTCTCGGCCTTCTTTGCGATTATGCTGCAATCAGCGGGCTTCTTCCTCGCGGCGGTCTTTGTGATCTCCAACATCGCGGCGCTGACCTACTTCCGCACGGTGGCGCGGGAGAGTACGCACCACTTTATTCTGCTGGGTGTGCTTCCGGTGGTCGCGGTGGTGAGTATGATGGTCTTGATTGTTGGCTTTCTCGCGCAGGCGACCGGAGCGACACGCATCACCCTCGTCGTCCTGCTACTGCTCACGGTGCCATTCGTCATACAGGCGCGTCTGCGCCGCGCGGGCATCATTCGTCTCATGCGGGAGCGAGCGCACACCTATGCCCATGTCGAGGATCTCGGCGTCCCGCTGGATGACCGGCGTGCCTCCTAATCCATTTCGTGGTCTCGCGCTCGCGGCGGCCAAGGCAGCCGCACCCGTTGGCGGCTAGGGCAGGAATACCTGGGGCGAGCCGAGGCCACGCGCGGTGGCGAGGGCATAGACTAGCCCAGCCGTCGCGACATCCTCCATGCCGAGGCCCAGCGACTTGAAGAGCGTGATGGCGTCGGGGGCGGGGCGGCCGGGTGTAGTGCCCGCGACGACGGCGCCTAGCTCGACCGCGCGCGCGAAATCGAAGCGGTCGGCTCGCGCGGGAATGAGCAGGTCGCCAGCCTCGATCTGGGCTTGGTCCAGCGCGTCCACCGCGACGACGGCGCTGCGCTCGACCGCCTCATCATCCACCTCGCGGCGATTGGCCCAATTCGAGCCGACGGCGTTGACATGCGTGCCAGGGCGCAGCCACGCGCCCTGGAGCACCGGCTCGCGGGCGGTGGTGGCGGTCGTGACGATATCTGCCTGGGACACCATCTCCGCCGCGCGCTCCGCTGGGCGCACGTCCACGCCGGTCGCCGCCGCTAGCTCGCGCGCGAAGGCGGCGCGCCGCGCGGCATCACGCCCGTAGACATGGATGGCGGTGAGTGGGCGGACGGCGGCCAACGCCAGCACCTGTGTGTAGGCCTGGGTGCCGGTGCCGAAGACCGCCGCGACGCGCGCATCTGGCCGTGCCATGTGCTTGGTGGCGACGCCGGAGGCCGCGCCGGTGCGCATGCGGCCCAGCCAATCGGCCTCGATGATCGCCAGTAGGCGTCCATCCTCGCCAGAGAAGAGTAGCACGGTGAAGCGCACGCCGCCTGGGAAGGCGGTGTAAGTCTTCAGGCCAAGCAGGCCGGGGCCATTCCCCGCT
>JADMIN010000710.1 GCA_015478575.1 Ktedonobacterales bacterium
TGCCATAGTTCTCCCCGTTCGGATTACTTGCCATCGAGGTGGTCGTGGGGAGCGTCGTCCAGTTCTGCCCACCATCGGTCGAGGCCTCCACATAGGCATAGTCGAAATCTGGCTCCAGGCTATACCAGGCATTGAAACAGAGGCTCGCGCTCTTGCCGGCGAGCGCGGTGAGGTCGAAGGCGCGGGTGAGCGTCGAGTCCATATTGTTGCCGCTGTTGCTCCACCACTCAGCCGCCGCGCCAGCGTAGGGTTGATTCGCCACGATATTCACCCACGGGCTACCCTGAAATGTCAGCCGCAGCGTCCGCGCGCCAGTGCCCGATGGGGTGAAGTCATAATACGCCGCCGCGTACTGCGGCACCTGCGCGGGCGCATTGTCGCTGCCATCGGCGTAGGGATAGGAGCTGGTCGCGTGCTGGGGCGTTGCCCGCTCGTTGGGAATGCTGGGATAGCCATAGGCGCCAGCGCCGAAGCTCGTGTCGTTGAGCAGATTTGCCAGCACGAACTTGGCGAAGACATCATCGAAGCGATCACTATAGCCATGCGCCGCGAGCACGTTGTTGAAGTTCAGTGGCGTCTGCGCCGGATCTGCCAGCAACTGCGACAGCACCGTGTTGCCGCCATAGTGCTCGGTGAAATACGCCATGAAGAGATATCCAGCGCCATAGTGCGCGATGTCCGCCTGCTCGTCATCGGTCCAGCCGCCCAGCATCGTCTCCGGACGCCGCAGAAAGATGGCCTCCACATTGTCGGCGCTGTAGCCGTTGATGTGCTGCGCCAACACGGATGAGCCTTCGTTGGCCCACGAGGGGTCCGCTGGATGCGAGCGCCAGTGAATCATATGCTGGAACTCATGCGCCAGCGTCGAGGCATAGCGCTCCGTACCTGGAATCTCGCCACCGCTCAGATTAACGTAGATCATCTGGCGTTCGTTTGAGTAGGACGAGACGGCCTGTGGGTATTCATCTTGCGAGGAGAAGTAGCCGCCGATAGGGCCAAGGTTGAGCGCGTACAGCAGGGTAATATGTTGGTCGTCATCCGGCCCCGGGCTCCACTCGTTGCCAAAAAACGCGCGATCTTTGGGGTAGATTTGCTGCTCGAAGGTATCCGCCGAGGCGCGCAGGGCGCTGATATCGGCGCTGGCCCCATTTTGCAGGTACATATAGACATGAGGCGTCACATAGACCAGCGTCGCCTGGATCTGGTGATAGCCACTCTGGCTGGGATTGATGACCCAGAATGTCGTCACCTGCCCCATCCGCTCATTGCGCGGCGTCGTGCGCACCCGTGGCGCGATTGGCTGTGCGGTATGCTTGATGAGATGTTGTGTCAGACTGTAGAGGTCACGCACGGGGCGCGGCGTCTGGAGGACACGCTGGGCATTCGCCTGGGCCACGGCCAGCGGAGAGGGCGCGGCTGTCGCGCTGGCGCTGGGTGGCGGCGTCGCGGTCGGCTGTGAGGCCGCCCCCGTGCCGCAGGCCGTAGGGCCACCGCCCGCTGTCGTCGCGGTGGCCGTCGCCCGTGGTGCCGCCTCCGGTGACGTCTGGCGCAGCCAGGGCGCCGCGCAGCTCGCCAGAATCACCGCGAACAGCAAAACGAGCACGGCGCCACGCGCGCGCGCCAGAGAACCTGTCGTCTTTCTCATCGCCATCCTCACGTCCCAAGAGCACAGCCCAGCACATGCATTATACCAGTTGGGCGGAGGGCCACTCTCTCTGCCTTTCTCCAGCGCGGCGAGCGGCATG
>JADMIN010000711.1 GCA_015478575.1 Ktedonobacterales bacterium
GTAGGCGCCCAAATGAGTCCACCGACGACGAGGTTGCCATAGCCGTCCGTCGTGATCTGGCCGCGATCCAGCGAGACACCCACGCTGGTCTGGAGTTGGCCGTCGGCGGTGAGAATAGTCTGATAGCGGGTGGCATCCGCCGCTTTCGTGCTGCCCGCCGCATCCGCCAGGCGCCAGTAGTAGAGCGGGCTGTCGTCCGCGACGGCCTGGTCGTAGGTCTCGCTGCCGGACCCCACGCCGGAGAGCGCGAGCGCGCTGTGCTGCGCGATCTGCGATGGTGCGAGTCCGTAGTTGTAGACCGCCACCCGCGCGACGCGCGCACTGAGAAACAGCGATGGCGAACCCGCATTCGTCGCGCCCACCGCGAGGCCATATCCGGTGGTGTAGGTGTAGGTGATACTGGTTGGGGTCGTCGTGCCGACCAGCGCGCCATCCAAGAAGCACCGGATGTAGACGCCATCATAGTGCGCGGCGACATGGTGTGTGTTGACCAGTCCGAGCGCGCTGCTCGTCGCGGTGGAAACGCTGCCATTGCCCGCGTAGACCTGCCCGCTACTGTTGATGAGTATCGCCAGATATTTGCCGGCCGTGTAGGTGCCGAGCATGGCCACGACGCCCGTAGTGCCCGGATAGGCACTGAGTTTGATGACCGCCTCAATGGTCGCGACGCCTGAGTTGAACGAGTATTGCGGGTAGTTGCTACCGTAGCAGGCCAAATAGCTGCTGGTGCCATTGAACAGCGCGGAGGTCGCGGTATCGCCGTACAGGAGCTCCGCGCTGCCAAACGTCACATTGGTGGAACGGGCTGGATTCGCCACAGCGGCGGGCGCCGCCGTGGCGCTCCACGGATAGCCGCCACGCAGCATGCCGCCCGCCGTCGCGTACTTGGGCGGGACACGGCCCTGGTTGTTGTTGACGATGCTCGTATCGGCGTAGGTATCGGTGTAGGTGGTCGTGGTGTTGTCCGCGATGGTCGCCACATAGTACGGGTTAGATACCCCGCCCACTGCCGTGCGGTAGATGCGCCGCCACGTGACGCGCGCGTCACTGCTCGTGGGGATGCCGGAGAGCGCGACCTTGTTATTGCCGCCGGTTGTGGTGACACTGACCGCCGCGCTTGGCAGCGTCTCGCCGCCGTCCCATCCGAACGTGACGTAGTAGTTATAGACACCCGTGCCGAGACCCGACCCGCTCTGCGCGCCCGCCGACATACCCACGACAGACGGCGCGGCCACGGCGGCCGAGAGCGTAATCCCGCCGATGGGGGGCAGAACGACGGAGCCTGCGGCGCTCGGACTCCAGAACTGGACGGTGACGCGCTCGTCTACCACGGTGGCGATGTTGCCGCTGCCATCCGTCGTGACCTGGCAGAGTGGCAGATAGTGCGAGACGCCGCTATGCGAGGTGGCCCAGGAGAGCGTGCCGTCGGGGTTGAGGTCGAGATAGTAGGTCGCGCTGGCCGTCACGGTCGTCTTGGTCGTCAGCGCGAGCACCCGGCGCCGGAACGTGCCGTCGGTCTGGAGCAGATACGCCACACCCGCCGCCATCGTCAGCGTCGTGCCGCCCACCGTGCCCGAACACGCGAGGCCCGTCTGCACGAATCCCGCGCTGAACTCATCGGGGCCGTAGCTGTTGATGGCCTCGGTGTACTGGGTTTCGAGCGCGTTGAGCGCGGCCGCGTCTATCGGCGTGGTCGCCGTGGGGCTGTTGAGATAGCCGCCGCTGTAGAACTGTGTGTAGGGC
>JADMIN010000712.1 GCA_015478575.1 Ktedonobacterales bacterium
GCCGCCGCTGGTGCGCGAGGTGCTGGACAACGGCACCGGGCGCTTTTACACCAGCGACCCGCATCCCCACTACTGGGATTTCACCACGCACCGCTACCAACCGGTGCCGCCGACTGGCCCGCGCCTTGACCTGCCCGCCCTGCGCACGGGCCACACGCTGATCAAAGAGAACCGCGCCGCATCACTGCTCGATGCCGGCGATGGCGTGCTCCTCGTGGAATTCCACACCAAGATGAACGCCATTGATGACGACCTCGTCGCGATGCTCACGTCGGCGGTGGAGGAGGCCAGCAAAAACTGGCGCGCGGTGGTCATCGGCAATGACGCGCCCGATTTCTCCGTCGGCGCGAACCTCGCCCAAGTACTGATGGCGGCCATGATGGGCCAGTGGCCGCTCATCGAGCGCGCCGTCAACAACCTCCAGCAGGCCAACCTCGCGTTCAAGTACAGTCCCGTGCCGGTCGTGGTGGCACCGGCGGGGCGCGTGCTCGGTGGTGGCTGCGAGATCGTGCTGCATGGGCAGCATGTGCGCGCGGCGGCGGAGACCTATATCGGCCTCGTCGAGGTCGGCGCTGGCCTCATTCCAGCCGGCGGCGGCTGCAAGGAGTTGCTGGCGCGCTGGCAGGGCATGGCACGTGAACACGGACCCTTCGCCGCCTCGCGTCATGCCTTTGAGATCATCGCGGTGGCCACGGTGGCGACCAGTGCCGCCGATGCCCAGCAGTACGGCTTCCTGCGCCCATCCGATGCCATCACCCTCGACCGTGAGCGCCTGCTGGCCGATGCCAAAGCCGACGCGCTCTCATTGGCGGCGGCGAAGGACCAAGGCCAGTGGCACCCACCGACGCCACCCACCTTCCAGTTGCCAGGCGAAGGCGGGCGACTGGTGCTGGAGCAGGTGGTCGAGAACCTACGGTTGCAAGGCAAAGCGAGCGAGCATGACGAGATCGTCGCCGGTAAGCTCGCCTACGTCCTCACCGGCGGCGCCTGTTCGCCACTGGATACCCTTACCGAACAGGCGATCCTTGACCTCGAGCGCGAGGCGTTCGTCAGCCTCTGTGGCATGCCCAAGACGCTGCTCCGTATGGAACACCTGCTCACAACCGGCAAACCCTTGCGCAACTGACCGGCCATCCCGCGCCCTCTCTCACGCACCTGAGAGGGCGCGGTGGCGCGGCGCGACTGGGTGCGCGTCAGTTGTTTGCGGCCAACCATCCACCGTAACGTCGCCAGGGGTGCTTGACGGCAGGTGAAGGCAGTCGCTGGAGCAGACGCGGGTGGTTCGGGTGAGGCAGGAGCCAGAGGACACCTGGGCCCTCATTCCGCAGTTTGCATTGACCAGCAAAAGGGATTTTGCTAGGGTGGACGGCGGGTGTGGGAAATGGCGTGTCCACAGGGGTGGAAGGAGCCAGCAACATGGCGTCGCGGTATGTGGTGGAGCATCTGAATCATCTGGGGATCGTCGCTGAGGTCTGTCGGGAGATCGGGGTGGCGGACTGGCTGGACCAGCAGGAGCCGGGGAATCGGCAACAGGTCAGCGTGGGGACGGCCACGGTGGCGCTGGTGCTCAACGGGCTGGGGTTCAGTAATCGCCAGTTGTATCTGGTGCCGCAGTTCTTCGCGGACAAGCCGGTGGAGCACCTGCTGGGAGCAGGCATTGCCGCGGAGGACCTCAACGACGACTGCCTGGGCCGCACGTTGGACTGGCTCTACCAGCAGGATGTGACGCGGCTGTTTGCGGG
>JADMIN010000037.1 GCA_015478575.1 Ktedonobacterales bacterium
AGTCGAGGGACCGTAGCCGGTGATGGAGCGTGAGGCACGCGAGTCGTCCTCCTCGCCATACTCGCTGCCATAGTCGGCCTCGTAGTCCTGGCGCTCCCACTCGCCCGAAGCGCCCTCGTCATCATCCCACATGCCACGCGCCGCGGGCAACTCGTCACTGCGCGCGCGCTCGTCGTCATCCGCCAGCGCGGGGAGCCGGCCTGGGCCACGCCCATCGCGCCCACCAGCGCGCACCCTGGACCCTTTGGCGCGCTTGGCCTTCTTCTTTTCTCCTCCCAAGATGAGCAGCAAGCCACAAACGACCGCCGCGACGACCAATCCCAGGCCGGTATCCACCAATAGCTCGGCGATGGGCCAGCCAGGGAAGTAGCGCGCCAGCGGCGCCAGCCGTGGAAGGATATCGCTCCCCTGATAGAAGAGGGCAAAGAGTGCCGCCCCCACCAGCCCAGAGAGCGCGACGACGAAGCTCTCACCCGCCGCGAGCGCGCGCCGCTGGAGTCCCGTGGCCTCCCCGGCGAGCATGTGCCACGCTCCCCCCACCGCCACCGCGTTCGCGGTGCCCAGCAGGAACGCCACGCCATAGAGCACGGGCATACGCGGCAACAGCGCCAACCCAGCGAGTAGGACGCCCGTGCTGGCGACGCCCGCGAGCAACGTGGGCCGCCCCTTCCCCTTCCGCGCCAGTCCACCCGCCAGCGCCGCGCCGAAGCCCAGCCCCCCGGCCTCCGCCGCGACCAGTGGGCCGAGATAGAAGGACGGCTGCCCCAGATAATCGGTGAGATAGAAGACTTCCAAGACGCCCAGCCCGCCCCCCACCAGCGCCAATAATCCCAGCGCCCAGAGGGCGACGCCACCGCCCCGGATGCCGCCCGCCAGCCCCAGGCCGTCGCGGATCTCGCGGATGCCCTGGCCCACCCTGGTCGGCCCTTGCTGGTACCATTCCGGCAGCCGTATCTCGCGCCACTCCTCCGGATCCTCATCTTCGTCGTCCTCGTCGTCCTGGTTCGTGGCCTCGGGGTGGGCCAGCAGGAAGGCGCGACGCGCGGGCGGCAGAGCATCGAGGAAACTATCTGAGTTCGTGCTGAGCAGGAAGAAGATGAAGCTGCCCAGGCTCACCAACAGGATGCGCTCACCAAGGAGAATGAAGAGCAGCGTGGCGAGCAACGGCCCCAACACGGCGGCGACGACCGCGCCCACGTGCAGATCGTCGGCCACCTTCTCCAACTCGCCAGGGGCGAGACAGGTGCGGGTGGCGGCGACGCGCCCGCCCTCACGCAGGCGACCACAGAGCGAGATGCCAAAGAGCAACAGATAGACCACCGGCAGGATCGTATGGTAGTGCATGGGAATCAGACCCAGCGTCAGCAGGCAGCGCAGCCGACCGATCCACTTGAGCGGGCGCCCCGGCTCGGCGGCGTTGCGCGGCGGGATGGCCAGTGGGCCAGCCAGCAGCCAGGGCAGCCCCAGCGCCAGCACGGCCAGGGCCACGGCGCCGACGGTGCCGACGAGGTAGGCCAGCCACATGAGAATGCCCACGCCCAGCACCGCCTCGCCCAGCAGCGAGGCGACCTCACCACGCCAGAGGTGGCCGGCGTTGCCATCATGGAAGAGGGTGAGGCCGTGATGATGCGGCGCAGCCTGCCACATGCTCATCCCAGGATCCGCGCCGGGCATGCCGGGCATGCGCGCGCCGGTCGCGCCCACGGCGGGGAAGCGCGCGCTCGTCATGCCCGCGTGGGGCTGATAGGCGCGATAGGGGTTCGGCGCATCGCCGCCCTGGTCATGGGGCCGGCGGGAGCGTGGTGGCGAGGCGGCGGCGTTCCGCTGGCCGGTGCCCCCCTCACGGTGGCGGCTGAGCAGCCCACGGCTCCGCGGGGCGCGCTGGGGCCGTGGTGGCGTTCCATCCCGCATGCCCATCCTCCTGAACTCCAGTCCCATCCACCCGCCAGGCGCGGGCGCGGTCTCGCCCCCTGTGGAGGTGACGCGCGCGCCGTCTCCCCGCACGCACGGTGTGGGCTAGTATAGGCCCGACGCTCCCCGGCTGTCAATTGCCGTGGGCGGAATGTGCCTCCGCGGCGCGCCTCTCTCCCCATGACGTGACAGGCGTGCCCACCCGCGCCCACGGCTCCCGCCGCTGAGGGCATCTGTCGGCTTGCGTGACCACCCAGCACATTCTACGCTCGAACTGTGCCTACCAACGGCGCATACGAACGGCACGAGCCAGGCCACGCCAGAGAGCGGGCGAGCAGTGGGAGGGGAGGAGGAGCGAGCGATGGAGACAAGAATCCTGCCGGGGAGGCTCTGGCGGGAGAGCGAGTTTGTGGGTGGGCTGACGGGGGCCTGCGGGCCGAACGCCCTCTCGATGGCGGAGAGTTGGGCGCTCCAGCGATACGTCAGCACGCTGGCGGTCTATCAGCGCATGCGCGCGGCGGGGCGCGCCGACGCCAACGGCACCTCGAACGCGAGCGGGCTGTATGCCCAGGCCGTCGCCGACGGCTTCGCCACGGCGCTGTTGCCGTATCGCGAGCCGATGCCCGAGGCCGACTGGCGCGGCTTCTTCAGCACGCATGTGGGCGTGCGGGCGGTGGTGATCGAGCTGGCGAACGGCCAAGCGCTGGTGGATCGGCTGAGCGGCAAAGGTGAGAACGCGCGTAACCTGAAGTACCACTTTATCGTGGTGGTGGGCTGGCATGCCGGTGGCTATTCAGCCCGCGCCGCGCGTGCGCTGCCGCCGGGCTGGTGGTGCGCCGACGGCGACAACTTCGCGGCGGGCGATGTCTTGCAGTTTTACCCGGAGGCGGTGCTGGTGGCGGCGCGCCCCTGCGCGACGCTGGCCATCGCGGCGAGGACGACGGGGACGAGTGGGAGCGGAGGGGGAGGAGGAGCGAGCGTGACAGGTGATTTCGAGCGGCTGCCCGATGGCCGCGGCAAGGATACGCGCACCGGCGAGCTGCTGGGCGCGGGGTTTTTGGACTACTGCCTCGCGCACGACGTGCGGCAGAAGTGCGTCAAAGGCGAGACGGAGGTCTACCCCGGCGTGAGCGCGGCCTTCTTCGATGGTGGGCTGATCCTCTACTACAAAGTGGGTGGTGCCGTCTCGGACGCGCTGGGCGGCTATCTGGCGATGGGGCTGCTCGACGAGCGCAACGACGAGCGCGCGCGGCTCACGACGGCGCAGGCGGACCTGGCGACGGCGACACGGCAGCGCGACACGGCCACCACCCAGGTGGCGGCGCTCACCGCCCAGCTCGCCGACGTCCGGGCACAACTGGCCAACCTCCAGCAGCAGCAACAGCAGGGCACGCCAGGGGCCGAGAGCGCCCAAGCGCTGGTCAAGGCGCTCAAAGCCGCCCTGGCATAACGTGCCGGCTGATATGGAGAGGAGATGGCAGCCCATGAGGGGACGACCGCAACGGCGCGCTCGCGCGCTTCTCGGTTCTGTGAGTGGTGAGGTATTTCGAGGGAGGTGGGGCGCATGGGAATCTTCGCGGTGATGGGCCGGGCGCGGGCGCGGCTGCCGCTGACACCAGGGGAGCGGGCGCTGCTCAAGCTCGCGCAGGGGTTACTGGTCTCTGGCGTGATCGCGGCACTGCTGACGGCGGGGCATGCGCTGGAGAGCGACGGCCCAGTGGCGTGGCGGCGGGTGGTCTTGGCCTCGGCGGTAGCGGCGCTGGTGGCCGTACTGAACGCGCTTGCCAAGTACTACAGAGCGCAGGGCGACACGCCGATCAGTGAGGCGTTGGCCTATCTGGCCAATCAGGCGGAGCAGCGTGGCGGGCGCAACGCGGCCAAGGTGCCGCTGGTGCCACCAGCGAGCGGCGACGAGGGCGGCGCGCTCCCACCGGGCGGCATCGCCCTGAACTGACAGGCCTATTCAGACGCGCGCCACCAGCGAGCGCGCTAGGCGTTTTCACCGCCCCGGAGTCTTGCCGCTCCGGGGCTTTCGCATGCCGAGGTGTAGCTTACTTGGCCGAGGGAGGAGGCGCGGTAGCGGACGGTAGATGGCAGGCGGCCCACCCGCGCTGTATCGCCCCGCTTGACGCCACGTTTCGCCCGTCTCTATAATCCCCGCGGAGCGGTGCGCCCGCGCACCCGCCGCTCGCGAACATCATTCGCCCCTTCTTCCCCCTCCTCGGCGCAACCAGGGAGGGGAGGCCGGGGTAGGTAGGAGGCACCCGTGGCACCGCTGAACGACGCGACCATCATCGAGAGCATCACCGCACGCGAGATTCTGGACTCGCGCGGCAGCCCCACCATCGCGGTGCGCGTGACCCTCATGGGCGGCGGCCACGGCGCGGCGATGGTCCCCTCAGGGGCCTCCACCGGCGCGCACGAGGCGCTCGAGCTGCGCGATAAGGATCCCGCGCGCTATGGCGGCAAGGGCGTGCGGGCCGCGGTAAATAACGTCAACGAGGCGCTGCAGGATGCCCTGACGGGCCTCGATGCCCTCGACCAGACGGCCATTGACGAGCAGATGATCGCGTTGGATGGCACGCCGGACAAGAGCCAACTGGGCGCCAATGCGCTCCTCGGTGTCTCGCTGGCCGTTGCCCGCGCGGGCGCTGACGCGCTGGCACTCCCCTATTACCGCTATCTCGGCGGCGTGGCGGCACGCACGCTGCCCATCCCCATGATGAACATTCTCAACGGTGGCAAGCACGCCGAAAACTCTACCGACCTGCAAGAGTTCATGATTCTGCCGGTGGGCGCGCCTTCCTTCCGCGAGGCGGTGCGCTGGTGCGCTGAGGTCTACGCCGCGCTCAAGACGGTGCTGCGCGACCGCAAGCTCAACACCAATGTCGGCGATGAGGGCGGTTTCGCGCCGTCGCTCAGCTCCAATAAAGACGCGCTGGAGGTCATTCTCGCCGCCATCGGCGCCGCGGGCTACACGGCGGGCGAGGATATCTGCCTGGGTCTAGACCCGGCCGCGAGTGAGTTGTACGTGAACGGCCAATACGTGCTGGCGCGCGAGAACACGACGCTCTCCGCTGGGGAGATGGTGGACCTCTACGAGCGGTGGGTGGGCGCGTACCCGATCATCAGTATCGAGGATGGGCTGGCCGAGGACGACTGGGCGGGCTGGGCCGAGTTGACGCGGCGCCTGGGCGAGCGCGTCCAACTCATTGGCGACGATATCTTCGTCACCAACACCGAGCGGCTGGCCCGTGGCATCCGTGAAGGCGTGGGCAACTCGATCCTGGTGAAGCTCAACCAGATCGGCACGCTCACCGAGACGCTGGCCGCCATCGAGCAGGCCAAGCGCGCTCGCTATACGGCGGTCATCTCGCACCGCTCCGGCGAGACGGAAGACACGACCATCGCCGACCTGGTGGTGGCCACCAATGCTGGGCAGATCAAGACGGGGGCGCCCACGCGCTCCGAGCGCGTCGCGAAATACAACCGCCTGATGGCGATCGAAGATGAGTTGGGCGAGAGCGCGCGGTATGCGGGCTTCACCGCCTTCTATAACGTGCCGGCGCTGGCCTCGCGGGCACGCTAGGGCTGGCATAAACCCGCGCGGCCTGCCCCGCGGGGAGCGCCGCGGTACACCTGGCCTGGGGGAGAGTGGCGACGGGCGGGAGATCGCCGCATCTCGCCGCCGCCCAGAGTTCGTAGCGGGACTCGTAGCAGGACTCGTAGCAGCCTGTGGGCGGCGGCGCGCGCCCCTTCGCTACAGTTGAGGGAGACGAGGCGACATGCGGTGCGGGCTACCGCCTGTGAGCGACAAGAGGCGTTCGCCGCGAGGGAGAGAACGCGAGCAGCACGAATAGAGGAGATCTGGACACATATGAGCGAGTCACGCGAGAGCGATCCACAGGAGCGGCCCACCCCCGACCGCCCAACCGCCCAACCGCCGGTTCCGGGCGACGTGCCGACGCCCGCTGAGGCGCCGAGCCAGGCCACGCCACATCCACCGCGGCGCGCGTCCGCGACGCCCCGGCGTGTGGGGCAGGGGGATGGCAGGCGGACCGCGCCTCTGCCGACGAACGCGCGCCGGGGCAGCGTCCGCAGCATCCACTATGACCTCAGCTATGTCCTCCAAGATGCCGAGCGTGGGCCGAGGGGCGCCATCGTGCTGCTGCATGATCTGCCGGGCGGCGCCTTTACGTGGGATCCTGTGCTGCCCGCGCTGGCCCGCGCGGGCCGGGCGGTCTACGCGTTCGATATGCTCGCCTACGGGCAATCCTCGCGCCCCTGGCCATCGGATACGAGCATCTGGGGCCATGCCGATGCCCTGCTCTACGCCTTCGAGCGCTTGCGGCTGAGTGAGATTGTGCTGGTCGGCCTGGGGCTGGGGGGTGGGGTGGCGCAAGTGCTGGCGACGCGGCTCTATCGCGCGGGTGTCGCCAAGCTGGCCCTGCTCAATACCTATGCCTATGAGTATGCTTTCGCGCCGGATTGGCCGCTGCCCGACATGGCCAAGCACCAGGATCCCGAACTGGCGCATCATACACCGGTGGAGCAGGTACTTGGCGAGCTGCGCGCCACGCTCCCCAACGGCTCGGCGACGCCTGACGCGCTCGATGCCCAGCGCCTGGCCGCCTATGCGGATGAGTGGAACAGCGAGACCGGCAAGCACCTGCTCTTTCAGCATGTGCGTCTGCTGATCCGCGCCTACCAGAATGCGCCAGCCTCAGATCTGCGCGAGTTGCGCTTGCCCGTGCTGGTGGCCTGGGGCGAGCGGGATGGCGTGACGCCGATCGCGCTGGGCGAGCGTCTGGCGGCGGAGATGCCGAACGCGCGGCTGGAGCGCATCGCGGGCGCCGGGCATCTGGTGATGGACGACGCGCCCGCCGCGGTGGGCCAACTGGTCGCCGACTTCGCGGGATGACCCCGCTCCCCACCGCGTGGGGGTCCGCATGCCTGGCATCTCAGCAAGGGGTTCTCTTGCGCACGCCGCCGCTGGTCCCGCATCGGCGCGCCAGGCGGAGGGGCCTGAGGGTGCGGCGCGGCGCGTGGTCTGCCTGCCAGGTGGTACGGCGTTGGAGTGAGGTGGTGGAGGAAGGGGGACGCTCTACGCCCGGAAGCGGCGCACGTCTTCCTCCTCTGGTGTACGCTTGGCGCTCCGCCACCGCTGCCCCCCCACGGGGGAGGAGGTGGCTACGAGGCCAGGCGGCTGCGCGGCTCGCGGCCCGCCAGTGTCCGCTGCGCGCGCACGTAGGCATCCAGCTCGCGCAGGTAGGCTGAATACATGCGCTCCAGCACGTGCGCTGGCTGCCCCCGCCGCTCGGCCATCGCCAGATCGCGCCAGCGCTGCTCCAGGCGGCGCTCCAGCCGCGTGATCTCACGTGCCAGCTCACTCATCGCTTCACTCATCGCGCGCCGCGTCTCCATCGCTCGCCTCCTCTTGGAGGGCGCGTCTCGTCGCCCTCCTACAGGCCTATTCCGCGTCTAGGGGCGCAAAGCGGAAAGCCGACACCTCAACATGCCAGCGGGATGCCTGCGAGATACCCGCGTGCCACGTCCAGGCACGGCGTGCCCTCATCCTCAAACCACTTCCTGGTCACTATTCAGGGGGGGGTTGCCAGGTGTGCTAGAGTAGCAGCATGATGCTCACAGGCTTGCCTTATCCAATCGGAAGCCGAGAATGCTATGTTGCATGTTAGGTAGTGCTTGCCACCTTGAGGTACGCCTGGTATCATCCAAATCGGAAGCCGAGAATGCCGCGTTGTATTGAGTAGGTGGCGGCGCTGCTGGCTGCGGTGTGGGAAGCCCAATGGGCACCGTGCCAAGGAACGCCACAACGGCGGCAAGCTCCCGTCAAGTGACAGTTGGGCGCGGAAGACGCGCAGCCTCTGCCGTTCGAGTGACAAAGCGCTGGGCGGTCAGCCAGGGTAGCGGGGCACGGCCTTGGCACTCGGGGAGACGCCCGATCAGGTAGTGCTCCATCGCCTGGCGGTTAGCTGCGTGCCAGATGCTACTGGACGGGATCGCCGCCGAGCGGGTGGGCCGTCGGCAAGTCGCGCACTTGCCGACGGTATGGTTGGTAGTGACTGAGCACCGCGCCGAGCGGGTGCGCTGCCCTCACGGCCAAGACCTTATGCCAGCAGTGTTCCCGGCGGGGCTAGACGCTCCGGCGCAGTAGAGGAGAGCAGAGAGTGAAGCGACGACATCGTGGTATGCCGCAACAAGGATCTCCTTCGAAGACGTGGCGAGCGCTTCGCCATCTGCCCGCACAGATAAGTATCTCAGTGCATCCGCGTACGTTCTGCCGTGCGATCACACCGTGGCTGCTGGCGCTGGTGTTGCTGATTGGACCGAATAGTCCCTTGGCTCTCTTCAGCCCGAACAGCGTGGCCTATGCGCAGGGGATACGGGGGACCAGCACGCCACGCGGTGACTCAGGGAAGCTGAACCGTTTTGGCAACTACCTCAACACGCTCGCCAAGCGCGATGCCCAGCCACGGCGCGTTTCGCAGGCGAGCGCGGGCGGACCGCGAATCGCGGCGGGCGCGACCCAGCAGCCCGTTCCCGCGATCGCACGGCCTTTCCGCGCGAGCATGAAGCCAGGCACGCTGGCGCTCTCGCCGACAAGCGCGTCCAGCTTCACGGGCAGTGATGGCGCGCTACGGGTGGATGCTCCGGCGGGGGCGGTGGCGCTCTTGGATCAGGAGCAGGCGGGGGGAGCGCTCAGCCTCCAAATCACGCAGATCGCGGGTGGATCAGGAGCGAGTGCGGGAGGCAGCGGGCACATCACCCTGGGCATATATTTGGTCCAGTTGCTGACCAAGGCGGGCACCCGCGCGACACTGCCGCTACGCAAGCCGATCACCTTTACCTTTTCGTATGGCAAGCGCGAGTTGGCGCTCAATCTCGACAAGGCCCTCCTCGTGGTGAACGGCGTGCGTCCCACCACGCTTGCGCTGGCGCCGCTGGCCGGGGCGAGCACGCCCGCGAGTAATGGAGGCAGTGTGTTCGGGAAGGGGCAGGCGCTAGGGACCAGCCACGACGCCACCCGCCATACCCTCTCCGCTACGGCCACGCTGAGTGGGAGCGCGAACACGCTCAGCTTCGATACGTTCGCGACCGTGGCGACCTTTGGCGCGCCAGACCCTTTCAATGCCGATCTCTCCGGCGGCGGGCTGACGACCAGTATCCCGATTGACATGCCGCCGGGGCCGGGTGGCCTGACGCCACCGGTCAACCTGAGCTATAGCAGCGCGAGCGTCAGCGAGCAGCACAATTCCCTGGGCGCCGCTGGTTGGGCGGGCGAGGGCTGGAGCATGGCCCTTGGCTCCATCACGTGGGCCGAGCGTAATGTGACCGCTGACTGCGTCTCCACGTGCGGTAATAACTGGGAGAATAGCTGGCAACTCTCTGACCCCTATGGCATGGGCGCCTCGCTCATCCCGCCCAACAATGGGGTTTCCACGTATTACGACGAGACCAACAACACCTATTTCGACGGCACGAGCTACTACAACATGCCATCGCAGTGGCATACCTCGGCGGAGGGCTACGCCAAGATCATTAGCTATGTCGGACCGAACACCATCGGGACCCAGGCCGCCAAGCCGCCGTGCTTCCGTGTCTGGCGTGTTAACGGGATTATGGAAGAGTTTGGCTGCACGCCCGATTCGCTCAGCTACTACGAGACGCCGACGGGCGACCGAGTGAGTGGCTGGTACCTGGACCTCATTACCGATCCGCATGGCAACCAGATCCACATCACATACCAGGCGGATACAACGCTGGGCTTCCCGCGCGATGTAGAGCTTTCGACCATTCAGTATGACTCGCCTGGCTGCCACAACGCCAACACCGCCTGCACCGGCAGCGCTTGGGCGCCGCTGGTGCAAATCGCGTTCAACGCCTCTTACAGGCCGAGCCGACTTACCAACACACCGGCAAACTGCAACACTGGCACGTGGATGCGCTGCGATGACCCGAAAGATCTCAGTGGCAGTGGCGGGGACCCGGCGCCGACGGTGCAGACGACCTATGCCTTGAACGATCTCAAGGTGGAGGTGCGCACGAGCGGGACGGGGAGTTGGACCTCCCTGCGGCAGTATGCCTTTAGTTATCAGCAAAATGGGCCGGTCTCCCACACTGACCAGACGAACGGCAAGCAAGAATCCGATGCGGGCTACTTCTTGCTGACGCAGCTCCAGTTAATTGGCGCTGATGGCACCTCGACGCTGCCGCCGCGAACCTTCGGCTACAGTTACATTCAGCAGCGCTACGAGGACAATAGCGAGCGCGCATGGTCTGGGGAGTGCGGCTGGTCATGGAACATCCAGTCCGATGGCACGTGTCCGCTCTGGGGGATCAACCGCGACGGGAACGGTAATTTCTTGACGTCGTCGAGCAACGGGTTGGGCGAGCAGAGCACCTTCACCTATGTGCTGGGGCACAATAACACGCACGGCGTGAACTCGGGCAGCGTCACTGACCCGACGACCTGCAACAGCGAATTGGTGGCCAATACCAATTGCGCGCTGGCCGACGACGAGAACTGGAGCCGGGTGTTGCTCGCGAGCCGGGCCGATAGCGTGCGGTGGATCACGCAGGCTGGTCAGGGGGGCACGCAGAATACCACCCCTGAGGACAGCCAGACCAACTACACCTACGCGCTCACCTATCCGCTGCCCGCGCCGCAGTGCTCGAATTGCAGACAGGGCATGTACTGGGGCAACCAGAACAACGGCGACTACCAAGACTACTACGATTCGCAGTTCATGGGCTTCGCCGAGACGGATGTGACCAATCTGGATGGCTCGGTGGTCAAGAACCACTACCTCTCGACAGAAGGCTATGGCCTCTACGATAGCAGCGTGACGTGTTACGCGGCCCCCAACGCCTGCTATCTGGCGCCGTGGTGGCATACCGCCAACGCGGGGCATGGCCGCGAGACGGAGGCAGACTATTACGACACCAACGGCACGACGCTGCTCAAGAAGACGACCGCCAGCTACAACGCGGTCTGCCCGCCAGTGGGGGTGCCGGCCACGCCAGCGTACCAGGGCGTGACCTGGGATGGGCAACTGGTGGCGGAGCTAGACCATAACAATCCGGTAGCCGTCTGCGA
>JADMIN010000713.1 GCA_015478575.1 Ktedonobacterales bacterium
CCCCCAATACCGAGCGGCTCCATCCTGCCGCGGCGGGTGTGCGCCTGGATGCGCACGGCTTTGTGCCAGTGAATGACCGACTGGAGACGAATGTGCCAGGCATCTATGCGCTGGGCGATGTGAAGGGTGGCCCGGCCTTCACCCACATCTCGTATGACGACTTCCGTGTCATCCGCGCCAATCTCCTTGAGGGCGGCGCCGCCAGCATCGCGGGGCGGCTGGTGCCATACACCGTCTTCATTGATCCGCAGCTCGGTCGCGTGGGCATGAGTGAGGGCGAGGCCCGCGCCCAGGGTCGGCGCATCCGCGTGGCGAAGCTGCCCATGAGCGCGGTGGCGCGCGCGCTGGAGGTGGATGAGACACGTGGCTTTATGAAGGCGGTGGTGGACGCCCAGACCAAGCGCATCCTCGGCGCGGCGGTCCTGGGCATCGAGGGCGGCGAGATCATGGCCGTGTTCCAAGTGGCGATGATGGGCGATTTACCCTACACCGCCCTCAAAGAGGGTGTCTTCGCGCATCCGACGCTCGCCGAATCGCTCAACAACCTCTTCATGGCGATGGATCAGGGGTGAGCGTACTGATGCGCGCACCACGACGCGGCGTGTCGCGCCGGCATGCCACTGGCTGGCGAGCGGGATGTCGCGGTGCCGGGCGCGGACATCCCCCTTCCCGCGCGGGAAGGGGGATGTGGGGTGAACCGTGTGCCGTGGGCGAGTCCTAGGCTGTGGGCGACGCGACGACGGTTGGCGTGCCGCTGCTATTGCCCTTCAGAATCTGGGAGATCTGGTGCAGGTCTGCTCCCGCTTGGTGGATGTCGGTCCGCACGGCCTTCTCGTCGTTCACGAAGTCCTGCCAGGCGGTCTTGTAGATCGCGTTGGCATTGTCGAAGTTCTGGGGTGTCAGCGTGTTGACCTGGCCCTGAGCGGCGTCAATCTGCGCCTCCGCCTCCTGGAGCTGCGCCTTGAAATCGCTGTAGAGGGTGTTCAACTGCTGCTGCTCGCTCGAAGGAGCGTTCGCGATCGCCTTCTCGAGGGTCGGCTGGAGGGCACGGAGCGCGCCATCCACATGCTTAGCCACATCGAGCGCCAGGATGCGGTAGTCGCGCGGCAGCACGACGGCGTAGATGCGGTACTGGAAGTAGATCAGGTGAACGTCCTGGCGCGCGGCCTGTATGGTACTTGCGCTATCCAGTTGGCCCTTCAGGGTGGTGAGGCCATTGGTATTGGTGGTGACGTCGCCTTGCAGGGCGCTGGCATCGCTGCTGGTGATGTGGCCAGCATTGAGTTGGTTGGTGACTTTGCCACTCAGCGCGGTCAGGTCGGTGAGACGGTTGGCGATCTTCAGATTGCCGAAGTTCTGGACGCACGCCAGATCACAGACGGATGGCGCCGCGGGCGCCGCGAGCGCGGTAACGGGCAGCGCCATGCCAAGCGCCAGCGCCGCTCCCATCCCGACCAGGCGCAAGCGCCGGGGCAGGCGGTGAATGGGATCGAATATCTTCATACTGTTCTACTCCCGTAACCTATCGTGCGGTGGAGAATGATCGAACGTGTGATTAGGGCTGTGTCTCGTTATCCTGGCTGGAGTAATCGGTGTTCGCGTCGTTCTGGGCGCCATCGAGCGATTGCAAGGCTGCCTGGATCTGCTGATCGGCGCTCTGTACCTGCTGCGACGCGCCGCTGTTGCCAGTCGTGCCGCTGCCGCCGGTTGCGCCGCTGCCACCGGTCGTGCCCGTGGGG
>JADMIN010000714.1 GCA_015478575.1 Ktedonobacterales bacterium
GTACAATAGTCGTGCTTGCCCGTGCGTCCTCGGCTGATCACAGGGCGGCACGGCCCGATACCAGCGGGCACAGAACAACGATGCACTAGGAGGATCCTTTGAACCTCGAAATCTTCTTGCTCATCCTCGCGGCGGCGCTCGCCCTTCCCGGTGGGCTATTCATCGCCTATCTGGTCAGCGAGCCGCGCGCGCGGTGGGCCTCTCTTTTGGGCGGCATCATCGGCGATGGCCTCACGGGCCTGGGCATCTATTACTATGTGCGCGCGGGCGGGATCAGCATCGATGCGCTCTCCTACTGGTTCGGCGCGTTCTTTGGGTGCTCAGTCGGCGTCCTGATCGGGGCATTAGTGGTCAACTTCGTCGTCGGCTCCGGCTCGCGCAGCCGCGATATCTCCTCCATCGAGATGTAGCGTGAGCTATCGCCTGGATGGCTCGCGGCACGCTCGCGATGCCCTTCACATATGCGCGCGCGGGTGAGATGCCGCACCACCGCGAAGCTAGCGCGTAGAAATTGGGCACGTATGGGCGGGCGGTGGCTGCCCACCTGACGCTATTCGGCGCCCCGCACCTCACCCCGCATCTCACTCGTTGGCGCGGGGACCGCGGGCGCGAGCGTCAGCCCCAGCACGCCCGCCAGTTCCCGTAGCGTCACGAGTTGGCCATACGCGCTCGAATCCAGCACGCGCGCGGCCAGCGTCTCAAGGATGCCGAGCGCCCGCGGCGTGTCTAGGTCCGCGTTCAGCGCTTCCGTGAACTCGTGCCGGGCCTGTTGGGCCACCGCGTCAGAGCGCACCGCCTCCAGATCGAGCGTGTTCTCTCCCTCCGTCAGCGCCACCGCGGCGAGCAACTGACCGGCCAGATCGGCACTCCGCCGCATCTCCTCCTCGAAGTACTCCCATTCCGCGCGGTATTGGTGCGCGAGCAGCAGGATACGCACGGCGTCAGCGCTGTAGTCGCGCAGCAGATGACGCACGAGCACGAGGTTGCCGAGCGACTTGCTCATCTTCTCGCCATCTTTGCGGACCATGGCGCAGTGCATCCAGATGCCGACGAAAGGGTGCTCGCCGGTGGCGTTCTCACTCTGGGCGATCTCGCAGGTGTGATGCGGGAAGATGAGGTCGGCGCCACCACCGTGGATATCAATGCGCGGGCCAAGATGGGTGGTCGCCATGCTGCTACACTCAATGTGCCAGCCAGGGCGCCCCATCCCCCAGGGGCTTTCCCAGGCCGGTTCGCCGGGTTGCCGCGCCTGCCACAGCACGAAATCCAGTGGGTCCTCCTTGCGGGGATCCGTGGGATCGCTGCCGCGCTCGTTCGCCGTGGCCAGCCAGTTGGCATAGCCGTGATAGCCGCTAGCCTCCGCGAGGTGACCAAAGCTGGGGTCGCTCTTGACGCGAAAATAGACCCAGCCATCGCGCACGTAGGCGTGGCCACGCGCCAGCAGCGCACTGGTCAGTTCGACCATCTGAGGAATCTCGTCGGTGGCGCGCACATAGTAGGTGGGCATGGCCACGTTGAGCGCGCGCAGGTCCGTCAAGTAGCGCTCGGTCTCGCGACGCCCTAGCTCGCCCCAATCCATGCCAAGCTCGCGGGCCTTGCGCAGAATGTCATCGTCAATATCCGTGACATTCTGCACATAGCGCACCTGCTGGCCCTGCCAGCGGAGCGTGCGCACGAGCGTATCGTAGATGACGTTGATGAAGGCGTGGCCGAGGTGCGTGGTGTCGTAGGGGGTG